>DASTZM010000327.1:0-7100 GCA_035764305.1 Chloroflexota bacterium
GGTCATTCGGCTGATGCGGGGGGCTCGTCCTTGGGCAACAGGTTCTCGACGGAGGTCAGGACGACGTTCAGGCCCAGGTAGATCAGGTCGACGCCAGCGACCGAGATGGTCGCCTCGCCCACGAGCACGACACCCTTATGGAGCAGCCGATCGGCGAGCTCCAAAACGCTGAACTCGCCGTCGTGGAACTCCTCGGCGAGGCCCGGGAGCGCACCGCCGAGACTGCCCATCCCGCGCCTCTCAAGCTGCTCGAATTCGGGGAACTCAGGGATCACGCGCCGTCTCCCCTGCCGAAGCGATAGGGCGGCCACGGTCCGGTGCGCTCCAACCCGTAGCCGCGCGGCTCCCATCGGATCTGGAGCCGGTCAAGGCTGTCGCAGAATCGCGATTCAGCGACGCGCTCGACGAGGGCGCTGACGCGTCCGACAGCCTGAGACGCGTCAGCGCGCGTGGTGACGATTGGCTCGCGGAATGTGCGGCGTGCGCCGGCTTCGATGGCGGCGACGGTCTCTTCGACGGCAGCGGCGTCGGCGGCGCGGAGGGCGCGGCGCCGCAGGTCCGCCATCTGGCGCTCGAGCAGGTAGCGCCGCCCCGGCGCGCTCGAGCCAACTTCGCGGCGTAGCTGGGCGACCGACTCGTCCGCGGCGTCGACGGCTGCCTCGGCGCGCGGCGTGTCGCGCCGGATCGTGACGACCCACTCCGAGCAGCCGCGCACGGCGGCGAGGCCAGCGAGCAAGTCCGCCTGCCGGTCTCGCAGCATGCGGCGCAGCGACTCCTCGGTGCGGAAGACGGTGCCGAACGAGAGTGGGAGGAGCGCGTCGGTGCGCTCGAAAACGCTGCCGTTCACGAGCTGGTGGCGCTCGGCGCGGGGAGCGAGCCACTCCAGGTCCGAAAGGTGGGCGTTGAGCGGCGCCTCATCGAAGTCGGCAGCGGGGACGTCACTGGTAATCGCGGTCAGGTCCCCCTCGGTCAGCGCACGCACGACTCCACCATCGATGCCGGCGAGCCCGTCCACGGCTCCCACCGCGCTGGCGGGCGCAACGCCGTACAAGTAGAGGAGGCTGTCGACCCGGCTCACTCCTGGCCGAAGGTCGAGGTGACCTCGATGCGGGCACCGCGCGCGCTGGCGACCTTTGGCTCCCGGTCGGCCCCACCGGCGAGTGGGGGCTGCTGGGCGGCAAGGGCGGCCTGGCGCTTGGCGAGGGCTTCCTTCATCTTCGCCTCGCGGTAGGCCTTGATCTCGCGCAGGCGCGCGTGCAGCACGGCCTCTTCGCGCGCGAACTCCTCCTCGCCGATCTCGCCTTCCTCGAGCTTAAGCGTGAGGAGCAGAAGCGCCTCCTTGACCGGCTCGTCGTCGGTCAGCTCCTTCTCGGCGGTATTGAGCACCTGCTGGAAGCAGAACTTGATCCCCGCCGCGGGGAGAGTGAGCGGCAGTCCCAGGAGCTTGAAAAGCATCGGCCTGTTTAGAGACTAGACGACCGCGGCGCGCTCCAGCGTGAGGCGGATGGTCACGAAGTTGTAGGGCGCCCAGGGTCCGTTCTGGCGGAAGATGAGCTTGCCCTCGTACTTCTTGGCGATCTCCTCCAGCTTGTGGTCGAAGATGGCGGTCTTGTCGCGCTCGACCAGGAAGGCGGCGTTCATGATCATCTTGTCGCCGATCGGCTTGTTCGAGCGCGAGGCGATCGCCGCATCCCGGAGGTTGTCGTAGATGTCGCGGATGTAGGCCTGCGACTTTTCGGCGAGCGCCTGCTCGATCAGCCGGCCGAGCTGCATGCGCGCGAAGTAGGTCGAGGTGAGGCGGTTGCCCGCGATCTCGGCCTTGAGCTGGCGCAGCTCCTCGTTCTCTTTCTCGATCTCGGCAAGAACTTCTTCGCGGTTCCAGTTGACCTTGAGGCCGTACTCGAGCTTGCCCTGCATCTTCTTGAGCACGTCGAAGAGGGCGTCGTAGGTGTCGGTCAGGAACTCCTTGACGCTGTCTTCCGAGCTGAAGACGGTGCCGAAGGACATGGGCACGGGCGTGAAGCCCTGCTCGATGACGAGCTCGTTGACGTGCTCGTGGGCCAGCGCGTTCTCGCGCGTGGGGTCGTAGACGACGAGTGGGGTGCGGCTGACGACGGCGGCGAGGCCCTTGTAGGGGATGGTGAAGACCTCATCACCGCGACCGCCGATGCCGATGTTGCCGAAGGTTTTGGGCTCGTCGGTCTCGATGACGTTGTAGACGTAGACGCCTGTGCTCTCCGACTCGGTGCCGTTCGAAGCGGCTGACGACGCAGCAACGGGTGCAGCTTGGACCGCGGTATCGCTCGCCATTCGTGCTCCTGCGTTACTAACCTGTAACGTAGTCTACCAGCGATTCCGGGACGACGTGAAGGGTCTTCTCGCCCCGGTAGTTGGCGAGTCCGGGTGGCCCGCCCCGCACGCGGTCGACGTAGCGGACGAGCGTGTAGTCGACGCCGACGGAGGGCGCGGTGCGGGCGCGGCTCTGGCCGGCGGCGAGGGCGGCGGCGCGGCGCAGGACGGGCTCGGGCACCTGGCGACCGCCGCTGCGCACGACGACGTGGGCGCCGGGGACGCCGCGCGCGTGGAGCCAGACGTCGTCGGGACGCGCCTCCTTAGCGAGCAGGACGTCGTTGCCGCGTCCGCTCCGGCCGACAAGCACGTCGAACCCGGACACCTTGAGGCGCCGGAAGCCGGACGGCCCTTCCTTGAGCCGCCGGCGGCCGGGGTAGCGGGTGCCGCGATCCTTGGCGGGCCTGGGTGAGCCTGCGCGGAGGTAGCCGAGCTCGCTCCACTCGGCGCGCAGGGCGGCGAGCTCCTGGGAGTCGGCGGCGAGGTCGAGGAGCGTGAGCGCCTCGTCCAGGTAGCGCAGCTCGTGCTCGACGCCTTCGATCATGGCGGGGACATCGCGAGCAGCGGCCTTGACTTTGGCGTAGCGGTCGAACGTCCGCTGGGCGTCCTCGACGCGCTGCTCGGCGAGCAGTCTTTCGCCCTCGTCGCGCAGGCGCTGGACCTCGTCATCGCCGACGAGCGATTGGCGGAGTGAGTAGAGCTTGGCGCGCAACCGGTCCTGCGCTTCGGCGAGGGCGGCGCGGTAGGTGCGGCGGCGCGCCTCGTCCGAGGGAGGCCTGGGGCGCGCGGCGCGGTCGGCGAAGAAGCGAGTGACGGCGGCGCTGATCGAGTCGGCGGGTAGGGCGCCCGGAAAGGAGCGCAGCGGGTAGGCGGCGAAGGCGACGACGCGCCCCTCATCGACGGCAACGCTCGGCTCGGGGGTGCCGTGCGCGACGGCCTGCCAGAGGCGCTGCAAGGCAGCGGCGATGGCGGGCGGGTCCGCCTCGGTCGCCGGCACGTCGACGCGGCCGTGGGCACGGAGGAGGACCTCGCGCGCGAGCAGCGGGCTGCAGGCATTGACCTGGGTCACGAGGGCATTGGCCAGCGACCGGGCGGGGGCAGCGAGCGCGCGAGCGAGCGCCTCGGATGAGAGGGTGCGCGGGTCGAGCTTGTCCTGGGGTGGCGGCGGGTCGTAGCGGTGGCGCGGGAGGACGGTGCGCACGCGGTTGAGCGACGGCGGGACGCGCTTGATCGAGTCCATGACGCTGCCATCGGAATCCAAAAGGATCAGGTTCGAGAGGCGGCCCATGATCTCGGCGATCAGCTCGGTGCGCCACAACTCGCCAGAGGGGGAGCGGCGCGTGACGGCGAAGCGCAGAACGCGCTCTAGCGGCGGCTGGTCGACGGCTTCGATACGGCCGCCGTCGACGTACTTGCGGAGCAGCAGGAGGAGCGGCGTGACGCGGTCGGTTGCGCGCGCCGGGCGCTCAGGCAGCAAGTGGACCCGCGCCGCGTCGGGCTCTGCGGAGAGGAACAGCCAGTGGGTCCTGGGCCCGGCGTGGATCTCGAGCGCGAGCGAGAGGTCGTCGGGGTGATGGACGTGCTGGACGCGCCCACCGACGATGGTCTCGGCGAGCTCCCGGCGGATGGCGGTGGTGGTGATAGCGTCGTAGTTCACGCGGCCTTGCCGCCGTACCTGCTCAGAACGGCTTCATGCGCGCGCCACTCGAGTGTGTCGTCGAGCGGTTGGAGCGTGGCGCCCGGGTGGCGCCGGCTCAGGGCGAGCTGGAGGAGATGGTCGGCGAGGTGGGGGTTCTTGGGGAGAAGCGAGCCGTGGAGGTAGGTGCCGTAGGCGTTGTTGACGACGGCGCCCTCGGAACGATCCTGGGAGTTGTTGCCGTGGCCGCTGAGCACACGGCCGAGCGGTCTGGCACCGTTGCCGAGGAAGGTCCGACCGCCGTGGTTCTCGAAGCCGACCAGTGTCTTGCGCGCGCTAGAGACGGGAGCGGCGTCCCACTCGACGACGACGTTGCCAATGCACCGGGGGACCTGCGCGCCAGGGTGGACGGTGTGGAGGTCGAACAGACCGAGGCCGGGGAGGCGCGGGCCTTCGGCGGGCTGGTAGTAGTGGCCGAAGAGCTGGTAGCCACCGCAGACGACGAGCATGGGCAGCCCGTCGTCGAGCGCGGCGCGCAGTGCGTCGACCTTGTCGAAGAGGTCATCGGCCATCAGGCGCTGGTCGCCGTCCTGGCCGCCTCCCATGAAGAGGAGGTCGGCCGCGTCGAGGTCGAGATCATCGCCGACGCCGACCTGGCGCACGTCTAGCTCGATGCCGCGCCAGGCGCAGCGCTGCTGCCAGGTGATGATGTTGCCGCGGTCGGCGTAGAGGTTGAGGAGGTCGCCGTAGAGGTGGGTCAGGACGACTTTCAAGGAGCCCTCACCCCCTAGCCCCCGCTTACTCATCCCAATAGGGGGCGGTGTGGCCGCGCTGGGTGAGGACCTGGCGGAGGGCGAGCATGGCGGTGTAGGTGAGGACGCAGTAGAGCGTAGCGCCGCTCGGGACGTTCTGGAGGGCGGCGTCGAGCGCGCGGCCGTGGTCGGGGACGTGGGGGGGTGGGGTGTCGACGACGCCGGCGTACTTGAGGCGCAGCGCCAGGTCTTCGGCGCGGCGGCCGGAGACGACGAGCGACACGACGCGACCGGCGGCGTGCTCGAAGTCGGCGTCCCAGATCCAAGAGACGTCGCGCCCATCGGCGTCGAGGTCGTTGAGCGCCATGAGGACGTGCTTGGGGGCGCCGTCGCCAAAGAGGGTGCGCAGCGCTTCGTTCATGCCGACGGGGTTCTTGGCGAGGATCAGGAAGACGGCTTTGTCGCCGACGCCGATGCGCTCGAGCCGGCCGAAGGCGGCGGTGAAGCCTTCCAGCCCCTCCTTCACCGCGGTGAGTGGGACGGCGACGGCGAGGGCGGCGGCGGCGGCGGCGAGGGCGTTGTAGACGTTGTAGACGCCGGGCAGCGGGAGGCGCAGTGTCAGGTCGCCCTCCGCGGTGCGGAGCGTGAGGTCGGTGCCGTCGAAGCCGTGAGGCTCGACGCGCGTGGCGGCGACAGTGGGGGTGGGGCGGCGGTGGCCGTTGGCACAGGAGTAGTGTCCGAGGTGCCCATAGAAGGCGAGGGTGTAGTCGAGTCGTGCGCCGCACCCGGGGCAGGTCTTGGCGTCGGAGGCGTGCTCGACGCCACCGGGCAGTCCGGGAGTGGGGGCGTCGATGCCGAAGTAGAGGGCGGTGGCGTCCTGGCCGTGGGCACCGAAGGCGCCGCCCAGGGCGGCGACGGTCGGGTCATCGGCATTGAGCACGAGGGTCGCCGGTGGGGTCGAGGACCGGCCGTCCGGTGCGATGCGCGCGAGTGCGGCGCGCCAGATCGCGGCGACGGTGTCGACCTCGCCGTAGCGGTCGAGCTGGTCGCGGAAGAGGTTCGTGACGGCGACGACGCGGGGGCGCACGGCGGGGACGACCTGGGCGAAGGCGGCTTCGTCGGTCTCGAACAGGCCGACGGTGCCGGGCGAGGTGGCCAGCCGGCCAACGGGATCGGACCGGGCGGCGAGAGAGGTAGCGACACCACGCGCGAGGTTGGAGCCGGATCCATTGCGCAGTGGCTCGAGGCCGGCGCAGCGCAGGATGCGCGCAAGCATGTGGCTGGTGGTGGTCTTGCCGTTGGTGCCGGTGACGACGATGGCGCCGCGGGGGAGCTGGGCGGCGAGGTGCGTGAGGAGGTTGGGGTCGATCCGCTCGGCGAGGAGGCCGGGGAGGGCGGTACCCCCACCGCGACCGAGGGTGCGGGAAGCGGCGCCGGCCACTCGTGCAGCTGTCACCGCGAGGCCGGCGCGGAGGTTCACGTCGAGGTAGGATACGCGCCGCTCATGACACTTCAGCGGCCGGCGGCGAGTGCGACGGATGAAGCGATCACGGGGCCACCGGTGGTGCTGTCGCCGGCGCCCGACGAGCGTGTCAGGTACCTGATCCGCGACATGCCGTCGGACGACCGGCCGCGCGAGCGGCTGTCGAAGTACGGCGCGGGCAACCTCTCGAACGCGGAGCTGCTGGCGATCATCTGGCGAACGGGGTCATCGGGCAAGGAGCGTGAGAGCGTCCTAATGCTGGCGCAGCGCGCGCTCAACCGGTTCCAGTCGCTGGCGGGTCTGGCACGGGCGTCGATCCGCGAGCTGTCGGGGATCACGGGGGTGGGGGAGGTGAAGGCGATCGAGCTGCAGGCGGCGCTGGAGCTGGGGCGCCGGCTGGCGGTGGCGGTGCCGGAAGAGCGGCCGGTGATTCACTCACCGCGTGAGGTGGTGAACCTGGTGCATTCGGAGATGGCGCTGCTGGAGCAGGAGGAGCTGTGGCTGCTGTTGCTCAACTCCAAGAACCAAGTGCTGGCGATCCGGAGGATGTACCGGGGGACGATCAACTCGTCGTCGATCCGGATCGCGGAGCTGTTTCGTCAGGCGATCCGGGAGAACGCGGTGTCGATCGTGATCACGCACAACCACCCGAGTGGGGATCCGACGCCGTCGCCGGAGGATGTGCGGGTGACGGCGGATGCGGTGAGGGCGGGGGTGCTATTGGATGTGGAGGTGTTGGATCACATCATTGTGGGGGGGGGACGGGACCGGTATGTGTCGATGAAGGAGCGGGGTCTGGGTTTCTAGCGAAACCCAGACCCCTTCGACACGACCTGCCGGCGGCGCTGTTGATGGTGGCGTCGCGGGCGAAGTCTTGGAG
>DASTZM010000328.1:0-7750 GCA_035764305.1 Chloroflexota bacterium
CCGGCGTCTCGAGCGCTCGGATGTGGTCGACCAACCAGTGGCGCTCGCGTTCGAGGGCCAGATCGAGCTCCTGGATCTGGCGGGGCCGCAGCGACGTCGCGGCGGTGGTGCGGGGCATGGCGGGGGGTACCTCCGCCGCGACGCTACCGCGCCGTCCGGGGTGCTGCATCGGGGGAAACCCGGAGGCGCTCATCGTTCGACGCGCTGGTCGAGGTAGCGGGTCTGGCCCCAGATGGCCTCGCTGCGGGCGGTCACCAGCATGATGCCCCACGCCAAGACGAGCAGAAGCACGGCCGCGAGGGCGCTGTTGCGCGCCACCACGCGCCAGTCGGTCGGCGTGCGTGCGGGTGGGGGTGGTGGCTTGCCGAAGTCGGCCAGCGGCACGGTGGGCGGTCTGCCCGGACGGCGGCGGTGTGGCCGGACGGCCGAAGGGTTCCGGACCGGAGGCGCGCTGATCATGGGGTGTTCCTTTCTACTCAGGGTTGTGCATGGGGTCGGACATGGGGCTCAGGCGGCGGCTTGGAGCGCAGCGGCCGCACCCGACGCGCGGAGCTTGCGCACGGCCTCGCGCATGGCGGGCACGGGAGGAGTGGTTGCACCGTGCGCGAAATAGGAGCGCAGCTCGTCCTCGGTAACCCAGCCCCGCGCGCTGCCGATATCGATCAACTCCTGCAGCGTCATGCGGCGGGCAGCGCGGCTGCGGGCGGTCGTCTTGCGGAACGATCCGGACGCGCGCGTCCCATTCATGACTGCAGGGTGCGTCCCCGGGGTTGCGTGAAGGGGGGACGGCGGTGAACGGGGAGTTAAGGCCGGCGCGCACACGCGTTCACGGGGCGTTGACGGCCCGCAACCGTGCGCGCAACATCGGGCGCCGAGGATCAGGGGCATGGATAGAGCCAACTTCGTCGCGTGGGTGTGCATCGCGGTTGCGCTGCCCGCGGTCGTGCTTGTCTGGCTGGCGGGCGCGGTCGGGGCGCCGGTGGCACAGGGCATCGCGCTGGTCGCCATGGCCACCATCGGGGTCGCCACGATCGGCGCTTCACCGCGGGCGGTTACGCGCCGTTCACCGGCGTCGACGCGCAGGTCAAGGCGCGGCGACTAGTCTGGGGAAGGTGGCGCGCCGCGGCGCGGACACAGAAGGAGAACACCCCATGATTCGACATCCGGATGACAGACAGTGGCGCGAGCTGTTGTGGCGGCGGCGCCGCACGCTCGCGCTCGGCGCCGGCGGACTGGTCACGCTTGCCGTAACGGCGTGCGGCCCGACGAGTCCAGCGACACCGACGGGGGACTCGTCCAAGCCCGCCGCCCCCGGGGGAACTGGTGGGACCGGCACCACGCTGCAGGTGAAGTCCTTTAAGGAAGCACCGCAGCTGGCGCAGCTTGTTAAAGACGGCAAGCTGCCGCCGGTCGACCAGCGCCTACCCAAGGAGCCGGTGGTCGTGACGCCGTGGGAGCGCGTTGGACAGTACGGCGGCCAGTGGCGTATGGCCACTACCGGCCGCGCCGACAACGCGCTGTTCACGCGCACGATCAACTACGAGGGCCTGGTGCGCTGGACGCCCGATTGGAAGGGCACGATGGCCGACGTTGCCACCAAATGGGAGGTGAACGGCGACGCGACCGAGTTCACGTTCACGATCCGCGAGGGGCTGCGCTGGTCGGATGGCAAGCCGGTGGTGCCCGACGACTTCGTGTTCTGGCTGGAGGACATCCAGAAGGACAGCGAGCTGACGCCGGTCTTCCCGAGCTGGCTGGTGACCGACGGCAAGCGGCCGACGATCACCAAGGTCGGCGAGAACGCCTTCAAATACCAGTTCGCCGCGCCGAACGGACTGATGTTCCAGCAGCTGGCGCAGCCGAGCCGCTTCATCGCGGCGCCATCGCACTACCTCAAGCAGTGGCACAAGAAGTACTCCACCGAGGCCGGCATCGCGGCGGGGATCGGGCAGCGCAAACAGCTGATCGAGGAAGAGATGAAGCGCCGCGGACTGAGCGGCGACTACGCGACCTTCTTCACCATCATGAACGACTTCACGTTCAACCCGGACCTGCCGGTGATCACGGCCTGGAAGGTGACGCGCGGCGTCGGCGAAGGGCAGCGCGTTGTGTTCGACCGCAACCCCTACTACTGGAAGGTCGACACGGAAGGCAACCAACTGCCGTACATCGACCAGGTGGTGGCCGAGCAACACGAGAAGGCGGACACAATGGTCCTCCGCGCGCTGAACGGCGAGATCGACATGCAGGACCGCCACATCGCCTCCAACGCGAACAAGGCGGTCTTCGTCGACGGCCAGCAGAAGGGGAGCTACAAGCTGTTCGAGACGGTCCCCAGCGGCATGAACACGGCCATCCTGGCGCTCAACCTGACGCACAAAGACCCGGAGATGCGCAAGATCTTCCAAGACAAGCGCTTCCGGATTGGGCTGTCGCACGCCATCAACCGCAAAGAGGCGATCGACCTGATCTACGTCGGGCAGGGCACACCGGCCCAGCCGGGGCCGCTGAAGCAGTCCCCGTTCTACAGCGAGAAGCTCTCCACCCAGTACCTCGACTACGACCCGGCGAAGGCGAACGGGCTACTGGACGAGATGGGGCTGACGAAGAAGGACGGGCGCGGGATGCGGCTGCGCTTCGACGGCAAGCCGCTGTTCATCGCCTTCGAGGTGGTGGCCGACCAGCAGGAGCGAATCGACTACCTCCAGCTCGTCAAGAAGTACTGGGCCGCGGTGGGCGTGGACATGGAGCTGAAGGCCGAGGATCGCTCGATCTTCTACACGCGCAAGCAGGCCAACGACCACGACGCCGGCATCTGGGGCGGCGACGGCGGCCTCGAGGTGATCCTCGAGCCCCGCTGGTACTTCCCCTTCAGCGACGAATCGATCTACGGGGAGGCGTGGCAGCTCTGGTACCGCTCCAGCGGCGCGCAGGGCGAAGAGCCGCCCGAGGCGCCCAAGAAGCAGATGGAGCTGTATCGCCGGCTTCTGGCGACTGGCGACGAAACCAGCCAGACCAACCTCATGAAGCAGATCATCGAGATCGCGGCCGAGGAGTTCTACGCGATCGGGCTGGCGACGTCGGTCAACGGCTACGGCATCCAGCGCAACGACTTCTTCAACGTGCCCAAGACGATGATCGGGTCGTGGCTGTACCCGAACCCGGGGCCGCTGAACCCGGCGCAGTTCTTCACGACGCGCAAGTAGCGACGGCCGGGGAAAGAGACCGAGTAGCCAAGGGCGACGACGATGCTGCAGTACACGGCGCGGCGGCTGGTGGTGCTGATCCCGACTCTGTTCGCGATCTCGATCATCGCCTTCGTCATCATCCAGCTGCCGCCGGGCGACTACCTCACGTCCTACATCTCGCAGCTCGCGGCGAACGGCGAGCAGGTGGACCAGTCCACCATCCAGGGGCTGCAGGAGCAGTACGGGCTGAACAAGCCGATCTACGTCCAGTACGCCAAGTGGATGGGGGGTCTGCTGCGGGGTGACTTCGGTTACTCGTTCGACTGGCGCCGGCCGGTCTCCATGCTGCTCTGGAACCGGCTGGCGCTGACGGCGATCATCGGCGTGAGCACGCTGCTGCTCACCTGGCTGATCGCCTTTCCCATCGGGATCCTCTCGGCCGTGCGCCAGTACTCGATCGGCGACTACGTGGCGACGTTCGTGGCGTTCATCGGCGTGGCGATCCCCGAGTTCCTGACGGCGTTGGTGCTGATGTGGGTGGCGTTCGCCTACTTCAACCAGAGCGTAGGGGGGCTGTTCTCGGGCAACTTCGTCGACGCGCCGTGGTCCTGGGACCGGGTGCTGGATCTGCTGTCCCACCTCTGGATCCCCGTGATCATCATCGGCGTCAACCACACCGCGGGCCTCATCCGGACGATGCGCGCCAACCTGCTCGACGAGCTGCACAAGCCGTACGTCGTCACGGCGCGGGCGAAGGGGCTGCCCGAGTGGAAGGTGATTCTGAAGTACCCGGTCCGCGTCGCGCTCAACCCCTTCGTCAGCACGGCGGGGTGGACGCTGGCCGGGATCCTCTCGGGCTCGGCGATCGTCGAGCAGGTGCTGAACCTGCCCACCACGGGACCGCTCAACCTGCGGGCAGTGCTGTCCCAGGACATGTTCCTGGCGGGGAGCATCATCCTGATGCTGGCGGTGCTCACGGTGGTGGGGACGCTCATCTCCGACCTGCTGCTGGCATGGCTCGACCCACGGATCAGACTGCAATGACCGCCACGACGCCGCCGCTCAGGCTAACGGGCGCCCCGCCATCGGCTGTGCCGACGGGTGGGTTGCCGTCCGACGGCGACTGGGCGTTCGAGCCCGATGAGACGGGCATCGCGCAGGAGGATCGCGTCTTCGTCGCGTCGCCCTGGAAGCTGGTGTGGTGGAAGTTCCGCAAGCACCGGCTGGCGGTGGTGGCGGCGTTGACGGTAATCGCGCTGTACTTCGTCGCCGGATTTGCCGAGTTTCTCGCGCCGTACGACGCCAATGCCTACAGCGCGGCGCTGACCTACGCCCCGCCGACGACACCGCACGTCTTCGATGCCGAGGGGAATTTCCACGCCCGACCGTTCGTCTACGGACTGAGCCAGACGGTGGAGCCGACGGCGCTGCGCCGCGTCTTCACGATCGACACGAGCAAGCGCTACGAAATCGGCCTATTCGTGCAGGGCTCGCCGTACAAGCTGATGGGTCTCATCCCGTGGGACCGGCATTTGTACGGCGTCTCGGGGGACGGCGTGATCCTGCTGGCGGGCGCCGACCGGCTGGGGCAGGACATGGTCTCGCGCGTCATCTTCGGCACGCGCATCTCGATGACGATCAGCCTGATCTCGATCTTCGTGAGCTTCGTACTGGGCGTGATCCTGGGCGGTGTCTCCGGCTACTACGGCGGCACGATCGACAACGCGATCCAGCGCTTGATCGAGGTGCTGCGCTCGTTCCCGCACATCCCGCTGTGGATCGCGCTCTCGGCCGCGGTGCCCAAGAACTGGTCCGCGCTCAAGACGTACTTCGCCATCCTGATCATCCTGTCCATCGTCAACTGGACGGGGCTGGCGCGGGTGGTGCGGGGGCGGTTCCTGGCGATGCGTGAGGAGGACTTCGTGACCGCCGCACGGCTGGTCGGGTCGAGCGAGCGGCGAATCATCTTCCGGCACATGCTGCCGTCCTTTGCCAGCCACATCATCGCGTCCATCTCGCTCGCCATCCCGGGCAGCATCATCGGCGAGACGTCGCTCTCGTTCCTGGGGATCGGGCTGCGCCCGCCGGTGGTGAGCTGGGGCGTGCTGCTTCAGCAGGCGCAGAACATCCGCTCGGTCTCCCAGGCGCCGTGGCTACTGCTGCCCGGTCTGCTCGTGGTGGTGGCGGTGCTGGCGTTCAACTTCCTGGGCGACGGGCTGCGCGACGCCGCCGACCCGTACGCGAGGTGAGCCTGATGCTTCTTCCGGTCCGTCAACCGAAGCCGAGCGATGCGCTCACGCTGCCCCCCGACGTTCTGCTGCGCATCGAAGACCTGCGGACGTACTTCCCGCTGATGGAGGGGACCGTGAAGGCGGTGGATGGCGCCTCGCTGACGCTGCGCCGCGGACGGACGCTGGCGGTGGTGGGTGAGAGCGGCTGCGGCAAAAGCGTCATGGCGCGCTCGGTGATGCAGATCGTCGACCGCCCCGGCAGGATCGTGTCCGGGCGCATGCTCTACCGGCGGCAGGCCGGCGGGAGCGGACCGAACGGCGCGAACGGCGCGGACGGTCAGAGCGGCGCGGACGGTCAGAGCGGGGCAGCGCCCGACGTGGTCGACCTGGCCACGCTCTCGCCGGGTGGCGCCGAGATCCGCGCCATCCGCGGCGAGGAGATCGCCATGGTCTTCCAGGAGCCGATGACCTCGTTCAGCCCGGTGCACACGGTGGGCAGCCAGATCGCCGAGGCGATCCGCCTACACCACGCGGTGACGAAGCAGGAGGCGCGCGAGCGGACGATCGACATGCTGCGGCGGGTGGGCATGCCGCGCCCGGAGCGCCACGTGGACGAGTATCCCCACCAGATCAGCGGCGGGATGCGCCAGCGGGCGATGATCGCCATGGCGCTCTCGTGCAGCCCGCAGCTGCTGATCGCCGACGAGCCATCAACCGCGCTCGACGTGACGACGCAGGCGCAGATCATGGAGCTGATGCTCCAGCTCAAGGACGAGATGGGGATGAGCATCATGCTCATCACGCACGACCTGGCGGTGGTGGCCGAGATGGCGGACGACGTCGCCGTGATGTACCTGGGCCGCGTGGTGGAGCAGGCCGATGTGGAGGCGCTGTTCCACGACGCGAAGCATCCCTACACGCAGGCGCTGCTGCGCTCGATCCCACAGCTCGGCCGGCCGGTCGAGCGGCTGGAGGTGATCCGCGGGATGGTGCCCGACCCCTATAACCGGCCGGCGGGGTGCACCTTCCATCCGCGCTGCCGGTTCGGCATCCGCGGGCTGTGCAATCGCATCGAGCCGCCGGCGGTGGACGTGGCGCCCGGCAGGCAGGTGCGCTGCCTGCTCTACGGCGGGGCCGGTGACGCGCCCGACACCGCGGCGGCGGTGGGCGCGCGGGTGGCGCGCATGGCTCACCTTCAGGCAGGCGGGGCGGGGAACGGCGCGGCCGGCGCCGCGGTTGGAGGTGGCGCCGATGCTCGTTGATCGCGCGGCGGCGCCGCTGCTGGACGTGCGGCACCTGAAGAAGTTCTTCCCCATCTTCCGTGGCTTCTTCCGCCGCCACATGGGCGACGTGCGTGCGGTGGACGACGTGTCGTTCGTCATCCAGGAGGGGGAGACGCTCGGGTTGGTGGGGGAGAGCGGCTGCGGGAAGACGACCGTCGCGCGCTGCCTGCTGCGCGCCATCGAGCCGAGCGAGGGGCAGGTGCTGTTCCGTCAGAACGGTGCCGCTCCGGTAGACGTGGCAGCTGTGGACAAGGCGCAGCTGCGCCAGCTGCGCCGCCAGATGCAGCTGATCTTCCAGGATCCGTACGCGTCCCTCAACCCGCGCATGACGCTGCTGGAGATCGTCGGCGAGCCGCTGATCGTGAACGGCGTGTGCAAGGGGCGAGCGCTGGAAGACCGCGTGGCGGAGCTGCTGCGGCGCGTCGGTCTGCGGCCGGAGTACCTGCGCCGCTATCCCCACGCGTTCTCGGGCGGCGAGCGTCAGCGGATCGGCATCGCGCGCGCGCTGGCGCTCAATCCACGCCTGGTGGTGTGCGACGAGGCGGTCTCGGCGCTGGACGTGTCGGTCCGTGCCCAGACGCTGAATCTCTTGCAGGACCTGCAAGCCGAGTCTGGGTTGACGTACCTGTTCGTCGCGCATGACCTGTCGGTGGTGGAGCACATCAGCGACCGCGTAGCGGTGATGTACGTCGGGCGGCTGGTCGAGCTGGCGGAGACGCGCCGGCTGTTCGCGCAGCCGCTACACCCGTACACCGAGGCGCTGCTCTCGGCCGTGCCGAAGGCGACACCTGGCCGGCGCGGGACGCGCATCGTCCTTGGGGGTGAGGTGCCCGATCCGGCAAATCCGCCCGCGGGCTGCTACTTCCACCCGCGCTGCCGCTTCGCCACAGACGAGTGCGCGGCGGTGGCGCCGACGCTGGCGGAGGCCGGACCCGGCCGCTGGGTGGCGTGTCACCGTGCGGCCGAGCTGACGCTCGCCGGGGTCAACGCGGCCGCCGCAGCGGCATGAGCCTACTCAGGGCGGCGCCTGGCGTGGGCCTGGCGCTCG
>DASTZM010000329.1:0-5801 GCA_035764305.1 Chloroflexota bacterium
CGTGTGGCGGAGCCCGGATGGCACCTGTCTTGCATTGCGCTACCGCGCCGTGATCGTCCCGGATCGGCCGGAAGCGCACGCCCCCGTGACGCCGCCGGCCGACATCGTCCAGCACGATGCTGCCGTGCTCCACCAGGAGCGCGAGTATGTGCCGCCGCGCCCTAACCGTCTGACCGCGAGAGAGGGGCGCTACGAGCTGGACGGGCGGCCGACGCTCTTGCGCTCGGTCGAGCTGCAGTACTTTCGCGTCCCCGCGGAGCAATGGGCGGAGAGCATCGACAAGCTCCGCGCCGCGGGCTGTAACGCCATCTCGAGCTACATCCCGTGGTCCTGGCACGAGCCAGAACGGGGCAGCTACGACTTCACCGGGCGTACCGACCCGCAGCGCAACGTAGTGCGCTTCCTGGAGCTGGTGCGCAGCGCCGGGCTGGTCTTCCTGGCGCGGCCCGGCCCGTTCATCTACGCGGAGTACCAGGGGTTCGGCTATCCCGCGTGGCTGGCCGAGGCGGCGCCGGAGGCACTGTGCCAGCGTCCCAACGGCAAGCCCGCGGCCGCCTCGCACTACCAGCTCTACTCGCTGCGCCATCAGTCCTATCTCAAGGAAGTCAGGCGCTGGTACGACGCCGTCGCCGAGCTGGTGCGCCCCTTCCTCAACGACCCGGTGGTCGCGTGGCAGCTGGACAACGAGACGGGGATGATCTACGCCCTGCGGGTCGGCGACGTCGACTTCAACCCGGACACCGTCGCGCGCTACCGCGAGTTCCTGCGCGAGCGCTACCGCAAGCCGCGCATTATGAGCCGCAAGTGGGGGCGCCGTCTGCGGCGCTTCGAGGCGGTCCAACCCGCCAGCGTGACCGCGCGCCACGTCGAGATGAGCGACTGGCAGGTGTTCTTCGAGCACTACGTCGCCGGCTACCTCGCCGAGCTGCGCGCTATGGTGCGCGACCTGGGCATCGATCTGCCGACCTACGTCAACGAGCCGGCCGAGTACCTGAGTCCGCAGCACCCGCGCCTCAAGGCGCAGACCGCCGACTTCTATGGCTACGACGTCTACAGCAAGCTGACCGGCGGCCCGCACACGCACGACTTCCCGTGGGCTGGCAGCCACCACGCGCTGCGCTTTCAGCAGTTCGCCGCCGACGAGCGACCGCTGACGTGCTGGGAGATGGGCACGGGCTGGTGGGATTGGCGCGCCAAGGTGTCCCCCGCCGCGACGCTGCAGGTCTACGCCGCGGGGCTGGCCCACGGACTCAAGGGCTACAACCTGTACGCTGGGCAGGACGGCACCGATCCGGGCGGCTTCGTCTTCAAGATTGGCGGTCTGCTCGACGAGAGTGGCGCTCCCACCGAGCGGCTAGAGATCGTCGCCCGCCTGCAGAGCTTCGTCGCGCGGCACGAGGACGAGCTGGTCGCGTCGGTCGAGGTACGCGACCCGATCGCGTATCTGGAGTACGTGCCGTACGCCCGCCTCACGCCGGAGACGTGCTTTCCGGTCCCAGTGCCCGGGCTGATCGAGCCACTGCGCTACTTCGCGTCGTTTGCCATGGGCGGCTTCCACGCGCTGCTACAAACAGTGGGCTACAACGTTCCGTTCGTCGACCTCGAGTCGTCCGACCCCAACCCGTTCGCGCCGTACGCCGCGGTGGTCTTTCCGTCGTGCGGCTTCCTTGAGCAGGAGCACTACCGCACGCTGGAGCGCTACGTCCGGCGCGGCGGCAACCTGATCACGTTCCCGGAGCCGGTCGTGCGCCGGGAGGACGGCGAGCCGCTCTTGAGCGGCGTGCTGTGGCCCCACCAGCCGCGCCGCCAGCGTTGGCTCGGGCGGCTCCGGCTGATCGCGCATCTCATCGCCCGATGGATGGTCCCCTATTACCTGACCATCCGCTGGAAGACGGCCAAGCTCTCGCCAGGCGCGCTGCACCTCTCGGATCTAGTCGAGCCCGCGCTCGTCGGTCAATCCGCGACGCTCCCGGGCGAGCTGCTCGAGATGGTCGCGTCGACCGCCGGTTCCGAGTCTGGGGGCGAGAACCCACCGGCGGAAGGTCCCGACAGCGTGAGTAGCGAAGGGATGAAGGGCACCAACTCGGCGAGCCCGGCGGGCGTGGTGCGGGGGGACCTTCGCGTCACAGAGTTCCCCGAAGGGGGCGAGGTCTTGCTCAGGAAGGGCGGCTCGACCGGACCGTCAGTGGGCTACCGCGTGCGTGTGCGCGGCCGGAACCGGCGCGGGCGTCGCGTGGCGCAGGGCACGTCGGCGCTGATCGGCACGATCCCGGGCGGGGCCTACGTCACGTCGCGCTACTACGCGCTCTCAGAAGACGAGCGCCTGGCGCTGCGCCGCTTTGCGGTCCAGCTGCTGGAGCCCTTCGTGCCGCGCACCATCGTGCCCGACGAGACGCTCGAGGTCGAGACGGTCGCGCGGCGCGCCCCGAGCGGTGGGTGCTTCCTCTTCGTCATCAACCGCCTCGGCGCCCAGCGCGGCGCGCTGCGCCTTGCCAACCGGGTGGCGCTCGGTCTGCCCGAGCAGGGCGACCTGCACGCCGAGCCGCTGTTCTCGGCGTTTGGGTCGACGGCGAGCCTTCGCAGGGAAGGCGGCGATGCGCTGGAGGTCGACTTGCGCGCCGACGACGTGCTGGTGCTGCGCCTGCGCTAGCGCTGTCACCGGCCTGCCTAGGAGGCGGGCGGCGCCGGCGGGCGCTTCTCCTCCATCAGCCCCAGGACGTTGCCTTCGGAGTCCTTCAGGAAGGCCATCCACAGATCGTGATCGGGCATCTTGGCGATCAGGTGCGGCGCATCGACAAACTCCGCCCCCTTCGCCTTGAGGGCGGCGTAGGCGCCGTCGATGTCGGTCACCTTGTAGTAGATGGTCGATGCGGGATGGTCGAAGTCCGGCCCCTCCGGCTTGGAGAGCATCAGCCGCACGCCGCCGAGTTGGAAGAACGCCAGACCGGGAAACTGGAAGAGGAACGGCGCGCCCAATACGTCGCGGTAAAACCCGACCGCGCGATCCACGTCCAGAACGCGGATGGCGATCTGCCCGATCTCGGTAAGTGACACTCTGGGCGCGGTGGCCGTGGTCATGCGCTCCTCCGTGAACTAGTTAGCTAAGCTAAGTATATTCAGCGGCCATGCCCGACGCAAGCCCCCGTCCTGGCCCGGACCCGGCGGATACAGCAGAGAAACTGCATTCGGCCGCGATTCACCTGCTCAGACGACTGCGCCGTCAGGACGTTGCGAGCGGGCTGACGGCGCCCCGCCTCTCGGCGCTCTCGGTGATCGTCTACGGCGGCCCGCTCACATTGGGCGCGCTCGCGGCGGCGGAGCAGGTGCGGCCGCCGACGATGACGCGCATCGTCGCGGCACTGGAGGCGGACGGCCTGATCCGGCGGGAGCCCAGCCCGGACGACGGGCGTGTGACGCTGGTGCGCGCGACGCCGGCGGGCGAGCGCCTGCTCCACGAGGGGCGCCGCCGGCGCACGGCGCAGCTGGCGAGCCAGCTGGAGGCGCTTCCCGCGGCGGACAGACTCACGCTCGCCCGCGCAGCCGATCTGCTCGAGTCGCTCGACTAGCCGACGCGGGTTGACAGATCGCCGGCTGACGGCCCCCGGTTGACAGACCGGCAAGGGCCACTATCATGGAGCCTCGGAGGGAACTACATCAATGACTTCACGCATGGGGAAGGTCTCGCGTCGCGGGTTTCTCGCTACGGCCAGCACCGCGCTCGGCGGCACCCTGTTCGCCGCGTGCGGCGGCGCCGACGCAGGTGGGGCGGGGGGCACCACACCACGCAAGGGTCCGCCGGTCGAGATCACATTCAATACCTGGTACAACGGCGTCATGGACCCCGTCGTGGAACGGGGCTTGGTCAAAAAGTTCGAAGACGAGAACAACATCAAGGTTCAGCTGGACCTGAACTCCGCCAACCGCGACATGGCGAAGTACACCGCCTGGTACGTCGCCGGCACGGCGCCCGACGTGGTGAATGGCGAGAACTTCGCCTGGAGCCAGTTCTACAACACCGGCGTCATCCTGGAGATATCGGACTACCTCAAGCGCGACAAGATCGACCTGAAGCGCGACTACTCTCTGATGGGCAGCGAGGTGTGGTGCGGCAAGACGTACGCCATGCCGTTCGACGCCGACCCGCGCGCGGTCTACTACAACAAGACGCTCCTGAAGCAGGCCGGCGCCAAGGACCCCTGGGACGACCTCAAGGGCCAGTGGACGCTGGCCGACATGGAGGAGATGATGCAGAAGACGGCCAAGGTGCAGGGCGCCTCGGGCACCGACGTCTATGGCGTGCGCATGGACGCCTGGTCCATGAACGAGGGCAACGGCATGATGGTCTGGACGTTCGGCGGGAAGTGGGCCGACTTCGAGGCGATGAAGTACACCCTCGACTCGCCCCAATCGCTCGAGGCCCACAACTTCGTGTACCAGTGGTACAACCGCAAGTACATCATGCCCAACGCCGTCCAGTCCGAGCTGGGCGGTGGGGAGAAGCCCTTCGGGCAGGGGCGGGCGGTGTTCCGGGTGCGCGCCGCCGCGTCGCACAGCGCCATAAAGAAGGAGATCAATAACTCCTTCCAGTACGACATCGCGCCGTTCCCTGGGAAGACCAAGGGCACGCCGGGTGTGACTATCGTCTCCGGCAACCCGCATACCATCTCCAAGACCACGAAGCTGCCGGAGGAGAGCTACCGCTTGATTCGCTGGCTGGCCGGGGACGACATCCAAGGCTTTTTTGCGAAGGAGAAGGTGGTCTTGCCCACTCTGAAGAAGTGGCAGGGCGAGTTCACCAACGACAAGACGGTGCACACGCACGTCTTCGCCGACGCGTACAAGATCCCCTACGGGATCCACTTCCGCCACAACGCGACACAGCGCCACTACTCCGAATACGGCACCGAGATGAACAACGAGGTGCTGGCGGGAAAGAAGACGATGGCGGACTCGCTGCGCCAGCTGACGGCGCGGATGAACAATGAGATCGAGACGGGGCCGTGCATGCCATACAAGGGGATGCAGGTCCCGATCAAGCCATAGCGACCGTCGCGCTCCGGGCCGCATCCGCCGCGCTCTTGGCGCTCGCCGTGGTGGCGTGCGGGCGGGGCGCGGCGGGGTCTGCTACCGTGACGCCGGGTAGTCCAGTGGCGCACAGTGCTGAGGCGCAGAGGGTGATCGACGTCGCGGTGGCCGACGCCGCCACGCGCCTCGGCCAGCCGGCGGCGCAGCTGCGCGTCGAGCGCGTCGAGCAGCGTGAGTGGGGCGACAGTTCGCTGGGCTGCCCGCAGCCCGGCATGCTGTACGCCCAGGTGATCACGCCGGGCTATCTGGTCGTCGTCGCGGGCGCGGGCAAGCGCCTGGAGTACCACACCGACACACGCGGCCGGGCCGTGATGTGCCGCGAGTTCTAGCGTCAACTACCCCGCCGGCCAACGCGTCTACCGTGAGCTGGACGGTGCGCCTCGAGGCGCTCACCGTACCTCGCTGGCGCGGGTATGGGCGCGACTCCAGCCTGTTCTTGTGGGCCTGGCTGCTGTGGGGGCTGGGGCAGGGGCTGTGGTCGTATCTCTGGCCGCTCTACCTGGCCGGGCTGGGTGCCAGCTCGGTCGAGGTCGGCTTCGCGGTCTCGACCAACTTCGTCGTGGCGACGCTCTGCTATGTGCCGGGTGGCTATGTCGCCCAGCTCGGCAGGCACAAGTGGCAGATGACGGTTGGCCATGTCGCGCCCGCGCTGGCGGTGACGTCGTTCGCTCTGGCGGGCGAGTGGTGGCACGTCCTGCCCGGGGTCGTGGCGCTCG
>DASTZM010000330.1:0-2640 GCA_035764305.1 Chloroflexota bacterium
CTACCGCCTGATGAAGGACGAGACCTCGGGCGAGTTCGACGGGCTCGGCATCGAGGTCACGCAGAAGGACGACCAGCTCACGGTGGTCTCCCCCATCGCCGAGTCTCCCGGCGAGCGCGCCGGCATCCAGCCCGGCGACCGCATCGTCTCGATCGACGGCTCGCCCACCCGCGACATGGTGCTGGCCGAGGCCATCCGGCGGATGAAGGGGCCGGCGGGCACCAAGGTGGTGCTGGAGATCATGCGCACCGGCTTCACCGCCGCGCAGCCGCTCACCCTGGTGCGCGACCACGTCCGCACCGTGAGCGTCGAGTGGCGCGTGCTCGACCGGGACCGCGGCTACGCGTACGTCAAGGTGAAGAGCTTCCAGGACCGCACCGACCGCGCGCTGAAGAAGGCGCTCGACGACGCGCGCGGCTCGCTGAAGGGCGAGATCAAGGGGCTGGTCCTCGACCTGCGCAACAACCCCGGCGGCCTGCTGGAGCAGGGGGTCCGGGTCGCCGACCGGTTCCTCTCCCAGGGCGTGATCGTCAGCACCGAGGGGCGCAACCGTCGCAACGTCGAGGTGGAGAAGGCGCGGGAGAAGGACACCGAGCCGCTCTACCCGGTGATCGTGGTGGTCAACAAGGGCACCGCCAGCGCCAGCGAGATCGTGGCCGGCGCGCTCCAGGACCAGGGCCGGGCGGTGATCCTGGGCACCCAGACCTTCGGCAAGGGCTCGGTGCAGACGGTGATCGACCTGGAGGACGGCTCGGGGCTGAAGCTCACCGTGGCCCGCTACTACACGCCCAAGCACCGCTCCATCCAGGAGCTGGGGATCACGCCCGACGTGGTCGTCCCGGAGGTGGCACCCCCCGCCCGAGCGGAGGAGCTCCCGGCGGAGCGCGACCTCAAGCGCCACTTCCGGAACGACGCGCGCCCCGCGCCGGTGTCGCTGACGCCGGCGTCCGGCGCGGCCGCCGAGGACCACCAGCTGCGCACCGCGGTGGACTACCTGCGGGCGGTGGACATCCTGCGGTCCACGCTGGTGGAGCCGGCGCCGCGCGCCGTCTCCGCGAAGCGCTAGCACCGCCGGTCAACTTCCACGGTCGGGCCGGGTGCGTCCGGACCGCGGAATCCTTTGACATCGCGCGCCACAAAGCTATAGTCCGCGCGGACTTGCGCGCCGCGGAGCGTCATGGGAGCGGCGGCGACGACGCCCCATCATGAGCGCGATCGAACTCTCGGTGATCCTCGCCTACGTGGCCGTGCTGCTCGTACTCTCCGTGTACGGGTCGCACCGCTACTACATGGCCTATCTGTACTACCGCCACAAGTACAAGCTGCCCACGCCGAAGGCGCGCTTCGCCGAGCTCCCACGCGTCACCGTCCAGCTCCCCATCTTCAACGAGAAGTACGTTGTGGAGCGGCTCGTCGCCTCGGTGTGCCAGCTCGAGTGGCCGCGGCACCTGCTCGAGGTGCAGGTGCTCGACGACTCGACCGACGACACGCAGGCCATCGCCCGCGCGGCGGTGGACCGGTGGCGGGCCGAGGGCGTGGACATCCAGTACATCCACCGCACCAACCGCCACGGCTTCAAGGCGGGCGCGCTGGCGCGCGGCCTCGAGGTGGCGAAGGGCCGGTTCGTGGCGGTGTTCGACGCCGACTTCGTCCCCCACCGCGACTTCCTGCACCGGGCCATCCACTTCTTCACCGACGACCAGGTGGGCATGGTGCAGGTCCGCTGGGGCCACCTCAACTCCGACTACTCGACCCTCACCCACCTCCAGAGCATCCTGCTCGACGGCCACTTCGTCATCGAGCACACCGCGCGCAACCGCTCCGGCGCCTTCTTCAACTTCAACGGCACCGCCGGCGTCTGGCGGCGCGAGACCATCGCCTCCGCGGGCGGCTGGCACCACGACACGCTGACCGAGGACCTGGACCTCTCGTACCGGGCGCAGCTCGGCGGCTGGCGCTTCGTCTTCCTCACCGACGTGGTCGCGCCGGCCGAGATCCCGGTGGAGATGAACGCCTTCAAGAGCCAGCAGCACCGCTGGGCCAAGGGCTCCATCCAGACGGCGATGAAGCTCCTGCCCACCATCTTCCGCAGCAGCTACCCGTGGCAGGTGAAGAAGGAGGCCTTCTTCCACCTCACCGCCAACGTCGGCTACCTGCTCATGATCCCGCTGGCGATCCTGATGCCCATCTCGATCGCGGTCCGGGTCTCGCACGGCTGGGTCGAGGTGCTGCTGCTCGACCTGCCGGTGTTCCTCGCGGCGACGGTCTCGCTCTGCGCCTTCTACCTGGCCACGCAGCGCGAGGTGGGGGCCACCTGGTGGCAACGGATCAAGTACCTGCCGTTCCTGATGTCCCTCGGCATCGGCCTGTCGGTGAACAACGCGCGCGCGGTGGTGGAGGCGCTGCTCGGGCACGAGTCGGGCTTCACGCGCACCCCGAAGCTCGGGGTCACCAAGGCCGGCGAAGACGTGCCGCGGCGGCGGTACCGCGCGGCGGCGACGCTCCAGCCGGTGGTGGAGCTGGCGCTGGCCGTCTACATGACCTTCGCCGTGCAGTTCGTCATCGAGCGCAAGATCTGGATGGCGCTGCCGTTCCTCATGCTGTTCCAGTGCGGCTTCGGCTACGTGGGGCTGAAGAGCG
>DASTZM010000331.1:0-8325 GCA_035764305.1 Chloroflexota bacterium
AGCTGGCGCCGCCGCCGGTGAAGCGACTCGCGCTGGCGCATGATCTCCCGGTGCTCCAGCCGGTGTCTCTACGGCGCCCGGTCGCGGTTCGGGCGTTGCAGCGGTTCCGCCCGGACCTTGGAATCGTCGCGGCGTACGGGAAGATCCTGCGCCCCGACGTGCTGCTGATCCCGAAGCACGGGCACCTGAACGTTCACGCCTCTCTGCTGCCGCGATGGCGGGGGGCGTGGCCGATCGGGGCGGCGATCCTGGCGGGAGACGACGAGACAGGCGTCACGATCATGCGGCTGGACGAGGGCATGGATACCGGACCGATCCTGGCGCACCGCAGCGAGCCGATTGCCGCCGACGATACGACCGAGACGCTCGAGCGCCGCCTGGCCCGGCTGGGCGCTGAGCTCTTGGTCGAAACGCTGCCGGCGTATCTCGGCGGGTCACTCGAGGCGCGGGCGCAGGATGACTCACGCGCGACGTATTGCCGCACTGTCGGCAAGGGCGACGGGCGGATCGACTGGTCGCGATCCGCGCCGGCAATCGAGCGCCAGGTGCGCGCGATGACCCCGTGGCCTGGCGCGCACACGACGTGGGAGGGGAAGCAGCTTCGAATCGTGCGGGCACGGGTGGGCGAGGCGACGTTTGGGCACGAGCCCGGGGCGGTTGTGGCGGCGGGCAAGCTGCCCGCCGTGGCGACAGGCGACGGCACGCTGGTGCTGGACGAGCTGCAGCTGGAGGGGCGGCCGCCGACGGCCGGGACCGCGTTCGTGAATGGCTACCGCGCGTTCATCGGGAGCCGGCTGGGCACGACCTAACCGCCGACCAGGAGGCGATAGCCGAGGCCTCGGACCGTCACGAGGTAGATTGGCCCCTTCGGATCGGGCTCGATCTTCGCGCGGACGCGGTCGACCAGCTTGTCGATGCGCGCGTCGTCGAGGCCTCCCAGACGGCGTTCGTCTGGCCACAGCTCGCGTGCGATCTCGTCTTTGGTGACCAGCGCGCCCCGACGCGCCGCGAGCAGCTGGAGCAGGTGGTATTCGGTGGGGCCGAGGCGCGCGGCTGGCGGGGCACCGTCGATCGTGACCTCACCGGTCTCGGTACGGACTACCAGCCCGCGGCGGGTGGCGAGGGTGCGCGCACGCTGGGAGAGCAACGGAACGGGCGACGTCTCATCGACAAGCGGTTCGCGCTCGTCCTCGGCCAGGCGCGCCAGGACGTTGTCGCACTCGGCCGCGAGCTCGTCCGACATCAGAAGGTCCGCTTCGCTCGTCAGTGCGCCGGCAACGGAGAGACGCAGCGCCGCCGCGCACGCGGCGAAGAGCAAGCCTGGGTGCCCACCAGAGAGGTCGGCCAAGCGCTCGGCCAGCGGTGGTAGCAAAGGCACACCGCGCTGCTCGGCGAAGCGCCGGACGAGGTCAACGGCGTACGCACGATCGAGCGGCGGGAGGTCCTGCGTGCCGCCGACGAACATCTCCTCAAACTCGGCAGTGTCGGCCTCACCGCGGACTTGCCGAAGCGGGCGCTCGACGGCGACGACGAAGGCGATACGGGGCCCGAGCCGGTTTTCGATGGCGCGGAGGGCAAGCGCGGCGCGGGCTTCCAGGCGCCGGTAGAGCGCATCGAACTCGTCGAAGAGGATGACCGGCCACCACCCCTGGTCGACGAGTGCGGCGAGCATCTCCTCGAGCGCGACGGCGGCGAGCAACGCGTTCTTGTCGGGCGAGGCGTCGGGATCAGGAGGGCCGAGGGAGACACCTGAGCGCCGCGCCGCAGCGCGAGTTTCGGCCGCAAGCAGCGTGTAGAGCTCCAACTCTCCGGCACCGGCCAGGAGGTTGCAGTCGACGTGGACGAAGAGGCGCGGCTCGACCAGATCGGGCGCGAAGCGTGCGCGCGAGCCGGGCTGCTGCGCGAGCGCCAGGAGCGTCGTCTTGCCGACGTCGTTTATTCCGACAACGCAGCAGGATTCAGCGAAGCGGAGGCGCGAGTAGATGGCGCGCAGGGCGGCCTCCCGGCTGGCGGGATCAATGAGCGGGCCGATCACGTGCGTCGCGCAGGTGGCATTGGTGGCTCGTGCGGTGTCTTGGGAAACCCCACCGGTAGCCGATTATTGCCTATACTCGCGCCGGTCTCTTCCTTGTCAGACGCACTGAAGCGCCGCCTCCGGCGGGAGGTGACGCTGCTCGTGTGGCACACCTGCCAGCGGCTCGACGCTCTCCTTCCCCGGCCCGCACGGTTCGCGGTCGCCACCATGCTGGGCGAGCTGCTGTACTGGGTCCTCCCCGGCAAGCGGGCGTCGACGCTGGCCAATATGCGCCAGGTGTTGGGACCCGATGCCCCCGAGCCGTTGGTGCGTCTGATCGCAAAACGCTCGTTCCGGAACTTCGGCAAGTACCTGGCTGAGTTCAGCCACTTGCCCCGCTGGAGAGACGGCGACCTGGAGCAGCTGGTGTCGTCCGTAGCGGGATGGGAGCACGTCGACGAGGCGCTGTCGGACGGCAAAGGGGCGATCTTCGTCACGCCGCACTTTGGCAACTGGGACGTGGGTGGCTGGTACTTTGGTCGTCGCCACGCCTTCTCGGCGGTGGCGGAGCCGCTCGAGCCGCCCGAGCTGGATGCGCTGGTGCAGGGCTGGCGGCGCGCGAAGCACATTGGGATCATCCCGCTGGCAGGGGCGGCGCGGGGTGTGCTGCGCGCGCTGCACGACGGGCAACTGGTGGCGCTGGTGGCGGACCGGCCGACGCACGTGCAGGGCGACGGCGCGCGTGTGCGCTTCTTTGGCGCGTGGACGCGGGTGCCGGGCGGCGCGGCGCACTTTGCGCTCAGGACGGGCGCACCGGTGGTGGTGGCGGGCCTGTGGCGGACGCCGCAGAACAGGTACGCCGGTATCGCGCTCCCACCGCTTCGCTTCAAGCCGACGGGGGACCGCGAGCGCGACGTCGACGCCGCGATGCAGCGCATCATGGAGCACGTGGAGCGGGTGATACGAGAGCACCCGGACCAGTGGTACATGTTCCGCCGGATGTGGCCCGAGCGGGCCAGCGAGCAGCCTGAGGCGGGGCTCTCTCCTCTGCCCGCCGGCGCGTAGGCCGGTAGGCGGGTGGCCGGCGAACGGCACCGGCGGTGATCTGGTGGGTGCTGCTGAGGGCAGGCGTGGCAGTTGCGGAGCGCGCACCCGGCGCGCCGCTTTACGCGCTCGGCCGCGCGATCGCGCCGCTGCTCGCCGCAACGCCGAGTGGCGCGCGGAACCGCCTCCGCCGCAACCTGGCGCGAGCAAGCGGCGAATCACTGGGCAGCCGGCGACTCGACAGCTTGGTGCGCGAGGCGTACGTCACCCAGGTGGCGAACTACCTCGATCTCCTGCGCTACCGGCGGATCTCCGTCGAGGAGATCGCGCGCACCTACGTGGCGACGGGACCGGGTTGGGAGCCGTTCCTCGCCGCCGGGCGCGCCGGCAAGGGGGCGGTGCTGGTGACGGCGCATTTTGGGCGGATCGAACGGCTCAACCACTTCCTGGCCCAGTTCCAGCTCCCGACGACGCTGCCGGTCGAGCGCCTCCAACCGGAGCGCCTCTTCGAGCTGGTCTGTTCGCTGCGCGCGCACCGAGGCGTGAACCTGGTACCGCACGATGCCGGGCTGCGCCCTTGCCTCCGCGCGCTCTCACGCGGCCACGTCGTCGCGCTGTTCGCCGAGTGGGACCCGACTGGTAGGGGGGTTCCGGTGAGCCTGTTCGGGGCGGAGGCGCACTTGCCACCCGGACCGGCGTTCCTGGCGCTGCGGTCGGGGGCGCCTCTCTTCGTGGGCCTCGACCTCCCCGGCGATGAGCCGGGCCACCACCAGGGGTACCTCGAGCCGCCAATCGAGATCCCACGGTCGGGTGACCTGGAACGCGACGTGGGGAGGGTCACTCAGGCGATCGCGGCGCTGTTTGAACGCCACCTGGCGCGCGATCCCGGTCGGTGGGTGATGTTCCACGACATCTTCCGGACCGACGTGTCACAATCGGCCCCGCTGACGGGTCGCGAGGCCCTGCCGCACTCAGACAGATGAAGATCGCGCTCGTCTCTCCGTACGACTACCCGTTCCACGGCGGTGTGACCGAGCACATTTCCCACCTGTACGCTTGTTTCACGGAAGAGGGGCACCAGGTGCGCATCCTGGCGCCGTCCTCCCGGGGCGACGTGGAGAACACCCATCCCGACGTGTTCCGCCTGGGGAAGACGATCATCCCTGTCCCGGCGAACCAGTCGGTCGCTCGGCTGACGCTCTCTCTCACGCTCAACCGGCGGGTCAAACAGATCCTGGCGCAGGAGCGGTTTGACGTGGTGCACATCCACGAGCCGCTGGTGCCGGCGCTGCCGCTAACGGTGCTGCGAGAGTCGAAGACGGCGAATGTGGCGACGTTCCACGCGGCACGCGACTCGTACTTTGGGTACCTGTACGCGAAACCGCTGCTGAAACAGTTCATCCGCAACGTGCACGGACGAATCGCCGTCTCGCCGGCGGCACGCGAGTTCGTCGACCACTACTTCCCCGGTGACTACAAGATCATCCCGAACGGGATCGACGTCGAGAAGTACCAGGAGCGGCGGCGCGAGCTGCCCGAGCTGCGCGACGGGAAGATCAACCTGCTCTTTGTCGGGCGTCTGGAGAAGCGGAAGGGGCTGATCTACCTACTGAAGGCGCTGCCCCACGTGAAGTACCACTTCCCGAACATCCGGCTGACCGTGGTCGGCGCCTTTGAGGAGGAGCAGATCGAGGAGTACCGCGCGTTCGTGCGCGAGATGGGGATGACCGACGTGGTCTTCAAGGGTTTCGTCTCGGAGGACGAGAAGATCGCGTACTACCAGCACGCCGACGTGTTCTGCTCACCGGCGATTGGCAGGGAGAGTCAGGGCGTGATCCTGCTGGAGGCGATGGCGGCGGGGACGCCCGTGCTCGCCTCGGCGCTGGACGGCTACCGCACGGTTATCCGGCACGAACAGGACGGCCTGCTCGTGCCGCCCGCGGACGAGACGGCGTTGGCGGTGGGGCTGTGCCGCTTGCTGAGCGACGATGGCCTGCGGACGCGGATCGCGCGCGCCGGGACGGCGAAGGCGCAGACGTACGCGTGGAGCAAGGTCTCGCGCCAGGTGCTCGAGATGTACGCATCGACGATCGACTCGTTCCGCCGTCTGGTGAGCCCGACGCGCCGGAAGGGCTCCTATAATGCCGTCGAGTGGCTTCCGGCGGCTTCAGGGACGGCGTCCAGCGGCAGACGCGTCGCACCGCAGAACGCCTCGTAGTCCCACTCGCGCGCACGGGGCTCACGCCGAACGGGCTCACCGCGATCGGCTTTCTGCTCAGCGTAGTCGCAGGCGTAGTGCTGGCGACTGGGAACTCTTTCGTGGGTGGACTGCTGGTCCTGTTCGCGGGGTCGTTCGACACGCTGGACGGCGCGCTGGCGCGCGCCACCAACCGGGTGACGAACTTCGGCAAGTTCTTCGACTCGACGATGGACCGCTTCTCGGAGGCGGTGATCTTCCTGGGGATCGCGGTGGGGTTTCTCCGTGATTCCTACGTCGACACCGCCGAGGTCGCCGGGGTCGCGCTCAGCTTCCTGGTGATGATCGGATCGATCATGATCAGCTATGCGCGGGCACGGGCGGAAGGCCTCGACCTGGATTGCGAGGTAGGGTGGCTGCAGCGCCCCGAGCGCATTCTGATTCTGGGAGTGGGGCTGCTACTGCCACAGAGCCTGCTGCTGCTGGTGCTGCTGGTGCTGGCCATTCTGACGCACGTCACGGTCGGCCAGCGCATTGCGCACGTGCGGCGTCTGACGCAGGGCGGATAAGCGCGTGGGGACCCCGGGCTCGGCGCCGCGTACCGCGCGGCTGGAGCGCACGACGCGCGAGACGCGGATCAGCTTGACGCTCGACCTGGACGGCACCGGGCGGAGCGAGATTCAGACCGGACTGCCGTTCTTCGATCACATGCTCGACCAGCTGGCGCGCCACGGGCTATTCGACCTGACGCTGGAGTGCAGGGGTGACTTGGAGGTGGACGCGCACCACACTGTGGAGGACTGCGGCCGCTTGCTCGGCCGTGCGTTCGATGAGGCACTGGGCACGCGGGAGGGGATCCGGCGGATGGGGGATGCGCTCGTGCCGATGGATGAGGCACTGGCGCAGGTGGCGGTGGACTTCTCGGGACGGGGCTGGTGCGCGGCGAGCATGGGGAGCGCGGGCTCGGACGCGGGTGGAGTGCCAACGTCACTCCTGGCGCACTTCCTGGAGGGATTTGCAGCGGAGGCGCGCCTGACTCTGCACGCGCGCGTGCTGGCGGGGGAGAACGACCACCACCAGGCTGAGGCGCTCTTCAAGGCGCTGGCGCGTGCGCTGTGCGAGGCGGCGACGCGCGACCCACGACGGGCGGGCATCCTGCCGACGACGAAGGGCACGCTCACCGGCTGATGACCGATGCGGTGGCTCAGTCGGGGCTGATGCTCGAGGTCGCCGTCGCCAAGCTCTCCAAGTACGCCGTCCGCGAGAGCGGCGACACCGTCGAGGTCACCGAGCGCCCACACGGCGGACTCTCGGTCGTGCTGGCGGACGGCCAGGGGAGCGGACGGAACGCGAAGACGATGTCCAACCTGGTGGCGAAAAAGGCGATCAACCTGCTGGCGGACGGGACGCGCGACGGCGCTGCGGCGCGGGCAGTGCACGACTTCCTGTTCGCCTACCGGCATGGCCAGGTCTCGGCGGAACTGGCGATCGTGTCGGCCGACCTGGTCACGCGCAGCGTGGTTATCTCACGCAACACGCACTGCCCGGCGCTGGTCACTCGCGATGGGGTGCTGGAGCTGTGGGCAGATCCGTGCAACGCGATCGGGCTGTACCCGAACACGAAGCCCGCGATCACGCAGATCCCGATCGCGCTCGGTGCGCTGGCCGTGATCTACTCGGACGGGATCCACGATGCCGGCGTACGTAAGCTGAAGCGGTTGGACGCGGTGGCGGCGGTCGAGCCGCTGCTGGCGGCGGGCGCACAGGCCATCGCGGATGGGCTGCTGGCGGCGGCGCTGGCCGCGGACGACGGGCGGGCCGGTGACGACATGAGTGTGGCGGTGATGGCAGCGCGCCCCGCCGATCGCTCGGACGGGGCGCGCCGTTTGAAGATGGAGCTGCCGCTGGCGTAGGTAGTTGGGCGGCCTATCCGGCCGCGCGCTGGTCCATCTCTCCGATGAGGTTGGAGATGATCTCGCTGGCCTGAGCGCGGGTCAGGTTTTCGGCGGCGATAGTCTTACCGGCCGCGCGCGCCATGCGCTGGATGGTCTGCAGCTGCTTAGGCGTCGCCGGGGCAGCGCCGGGACGAGGCCCGCTGTTGCCGGCCGCAGGCTCGAGATCGCGCGGCTCGAGCGCGCGAAGGCCGCGGCTGGCACCGCGCTCCTCGGCACTCTGCTCACCGCGCGCCGCGTGACCGTTGGCAGAGGCATCGGGTCGCCCATTGCTGCGCCCGGCTGCGACCGGCTCGCGCTCGGCAGGCTCGTATGGCGCCGGCTCGTCAATGTCGCCCAGCTCCTCCAGTGCGGTGACGCCGACGTTGACGGCGTCGCGCAGGGCGCGGGCCTTGGCGCGGGTCTCCGCCATGCGGATGAGATGGGGGACCATCATCCGGCTGACGTTGTCCGCTGCCGCATCGCCGAGGCCGGTGAACGTGCCCTGGCTCGTCTCGACCGTCGCGTGGACGATGGCGACGCCGCCGTTCAGGTCGCTCGGAATCTGGACCAGCGTCGTGGTGACGGCCTTCAGGCCGCGCTCGTGCGCCAGATCCAGCAGCCCGGCGTAGAGCACGAAGCTGCGGCCGTTGCGTTCAACGATGAATTCTTTCTTCACGGTGCCAAACCCTCTCTCGTATGTGGTGCCATTCTTTCGTTTTGTGGCCCATCTCAATTATAGAACATCCGTTCGGAAACGGCAACCGTCCGGGAGGGTGATTCTTGGTTTCCATGGGGGCCGGCCTTCTATACTGGCCTACCTCAAAGCATGGCCCTCCAGCGCGCCGGCGCACCCGGCGTCCCCGTCGTGACCGGCGCACCGTCGGTGGTCGCTTCCACGGCCCCGGCGCTCAGCACGCGCGAGACGACCGACCGCCGGTTCATCGAGCTGGGGGTGATGTTCGGTCAGGCGCTGGGCGGACGCGAGCCGGTAATGCAGGCGCTGACCAACCTGCAAAACATCGGCGCCGAGCATGGCTGCGACGCGATCATCGCGGTGAAGCTGCTGCACTACCCGACCTCCGCCGGCCCAGCGGTGGTGGCGTACGGTACCGGCGTGCGATTTCTGCCTGACGCGC
>DASTZM010000332.1:0-8000 GCA_035764305.1 Chloroflexota bacterium
GCCTACACGCCGCTCACCACAACCTACCGCGGCCTGGGCGTGCACGTCACGCGCCCGCCGTCGCAAGGGCTGCTGATCCTGGAGCAGCTGAACTTGCTGGAGGGGTTCGACCTCGCGGCGTCGGGATGGGGCACCGCCCAGACGATCCACACGATGGTCGAGGCCAAGAAGCTGGCCTTCGCCGACCGGCTGCGCTACGCGGGCGATCCGCGCGTTGTGGACTTCCCGCTGGAGAAGCTCATCTCCAAGCCCTTCGCCAACCGCCGTCGGCGGGACATCGACCTGTCCCGCGCGTCGACGAAGGTGGAGGGCGCACTGCCGGAGAACCTGGACGGGGATACGAGCTACTTCTGCGTCGCGGACCGCGAGGGCAACGCCATCTCGTTCATCCACTCGCTGTCCGCGGGGTGGGGCTCCGGCGTCACCGCGGGTGACGCCGGGTATCTGCTGAACAACCGCGCCGGGCGCGGCTTCAACCTGGAGGAAGGGCACCCCAACGCCATCCAGGGCGGCAAGCGCACGATGCACACGCTCAACTGCTATCTGCTGACGAAGGACGGGAAGCTGTACGGCGTGGGCGGCACGCCGGGTGGGGACCAGCAGCCGCAGTGGAACGTGCAGACCATCACCGGGCTGGTCGACTTCGGCTTCGATCCTCAGACGGCGGTCGACGCGCCGCGCTTCTATTCCTATCCGAGCTCGGACCCGGCGACGACGCGTGATCCGTTCGACCTGCGCCTCGAGTCGCGGTTTGACCCCAGCGTTGCCCCGGCGCTGGAGGCGATGGGGCACACCGTGAAGGACCTCGGCCCCTGGGGCTCGCCCGGCTACCTGCAGCTGATCCTGCGCTCGACGGACGGCGTACTGCTCGGCGGGTCGGACTCACGCGCGGGCGGCGCCGCGCTCGGCTTCTAGGCGAGGGGCTACTCGCCGCCCCGCCCACCCTCCGGCACCCGCTCTTCCGTCTCGATACACCACTCCAGCAGGCGCAGCCTGAAGTCTTCGATGCGCGCCCGCTGATCGGCGCGCGCCGCCAGGTTGGTCAGCTCGTGGGGGTCCGCGGCGAGGTCATAGAGCTCCTCCTCGCGCCCCGCGTGCCAGACGTACTTCCAGTCGCGTGTGCGCACCATCTTCTTCTGACCGTTCGCCGCGAGCTGCCACGGCGCGTTGTGCGGCCGTCCGGATGCGGCCATCCTTTCGAGCCGCGCCTGGATCTTCGCGCGACTGACCGGGCCGCGCACGACGCCGTGCTCCGAGAAGACCACCTCCCGCTCCACCGCGCCATCCACGGCGAGGTGCAGCGGCTTCCCGCTCCGCCCTGCCGGCAGCGGCAGGTCAAGTAGCGCGCACAGCGTCGGGAAGACGTCGAGCAGGCTGACCAGGCTCTCCGACACGCGCCCGCCGCGCACCGCGGCCGGGTAGCTCAGCAGCAGCGGGATGCGCGTCAGCGCATCGGCCATCGACGCGCCTTTGCGCACGAGCCGGTGCTCGGTCATGTAATCGCCATGATCGGCGGTGAAGAGGACGATGGTGTTCTCCCGCTGCCCCGTCTCGTCGAGCGCCTCCAGCAGTCGCCCCACCACGTCGTCGATCAGCGCGATCATGGCGTAGTAGATGGAGAGCACCGTCTTCAGGTGGTCGTCCGAGACGTCCGCTGCCCCCATCAGCTCCGCGAACAGCCTGAACCGCTCGGGCTTGCCCGGATAGCCGGAAGGCTCGTGCGGCGGCAGCGCGAGGCCGGCGGCCGGATACCGCGACGCGTACGGCTCGGACACCTGGTATGGCGTGTGGGGGTCGGCGATGCTGACCCAGGCGCAGAACGGCCGCTCCGGCTCGCGTGCGCTGTCGCGGATGAACTGCTCCGCCTCGTGCCCCACCATCCACGTACCGTGCTTCTCCACCGGGTACGGGCTGACGCCGCACGCGTACGCCTTCCCACCCGCACCGCCCATCGTGCGGATGAACCGCCGGGCGCCGGCCACGTCGGGATCGTCAAAGTCGTCAGCCGGACCCTGGTGCCCCACCGGGAAGTACACGTCGAAGTACGTGGACAGGTCGTCGTCCGAGAAGCAGTGGTTCTTGCCGATCAGACCCGTACGGTAGTTCCAATCGCGCAGCAGTTGGAGCAGGTGCGTCTCCCCGGGCTGAAGGAAGACCGAGTTCTCCATCGAACGCGTGAGGTGCGGCCAGCGCCCGGTCCAGAGCGCCACTCGCGCGGGCACACAGACCGGGCTGGGAGTGAACGCGTAGCGATAGGTGACGCCGGAGCTGGCCAGCGCTTCGACGTGCGGCGTGCGGACCACGTCATTCCCGTACAGCCCAAGCGCCGTCGCGCGGAGCTGATCGCACATGATGAGGACGACGTTGGGTGGGCGCGCTGGCATGGCTCGGGCGACTGTACCCTGGTGCGTCATGCCCGAGACCTACTTCCCACCGCCCGAGAGTCGGGGCGGCTGGCGCGCGGCCCTCGATCCCGACGCCGCGCGCCAGCGCGGCGGCGTGGACGTCGCTGCGCTCGACCGCGCGTGGGCCTTCGTCTCGTCGCTGCACGCCGACTCGTCGCTGCTGGTCGTGCGGCATGGGTGGCTGTGCTACGAGCGCTACCAGGGACTCATGTCCCCCACCTTCAACCGCGACATGCACTCCTGCGGCAAAGCCTTCACCAGCACCGCCGTGGGGATCCTGATCGGCGAGCGGCCCGATCTCTTCCCCGACCGCCTCGACCAGCTCGTCTACGACCCCACCTACCTCCCGCCAGAGCACCTACCCGTCCACGACCAGCGCCGCGGCCGCATTCGCCTCGGCCACCTCCTCTCCCACACCGCCGGACTGCGCGGCAACAACGGCAACACGTGGGATCGTTCGGGGCCGGTGACGCTCGACCCGCCCGGTCCGGACGGCAGTTTTCCTGACCACGTCGCCTACGGCCATGCGTCGTGGGTCCATCAGGGCACGCACACCCACGCCGACCCGCTGTGGTGCGACCCCGGCGAGAGCTACTCCTACGCCTCTGCCGGACCCCTCCTCGCCGGCGCCATCGTGCGCCATCTGACCGGTCTCGAAGTCGCCGACTTCATGGCCCGGCACGTTTTCGACCCGATCGGCTGGGAGGAGTGGCAATGGGACCGGAACCCGCCCGAGCCGAATGGCAGCCGGCACACCAAAGCGCAGGGCGGCATCAAACCGCGCCCGCGCGACGCGCTGCGCTTCGGCTACCTCCACCTCCAGCGGGGGGCCTGGTATGGGCGCCAGCTCATCCCAGCCTGGTACGCCGACGCGATGCGCCGCCCCTCGGACTACAACCCGATCCACCGTAACTACGGGCTCCAGGTGCGCTTGAACGCCGGTGGCGCTGCGCCCGGCGCGCCCTCCGACGCGTACGGACCGTCCGGGTTCGCCGACAATTACATCTACGTCGTGCCTTCGCTCGACATGGTCGTCGTCCGCATCGGCGGCCGGGACAACGCCCAGGCCAGGCAGACCGTCTGGCCCACCGTCCTGGAGCGAGTGACGGCAGCGGGCGTAGACTAGCCTTGAGAGAGGGAAAGTAGGATGGTTGTCGCGGCCGGACCCAGGATCGACGTCGAGCGGTTTCGCGAGGAAGGCTATCTCGCCGTCGAAGGCGTGCTCGACGTCCATCGCGACCTCGACCCGGTCGTACGCGAGTACGAGGACCTGCTCGACCGCCAGATCGCGGCGGCGCACGCTGCCGGCACGATCCCGTCGCGGTACGAGGACAAGCCGTTCGTCGAGCGTCTGGCCGCCTACCTCACCGCCGCCGGCAAGGGCGCCTATCAGGCGTTCGACATCTCGCTGCCCTTGAAGAGCGCCACGGAAGAAACCCCCATCCATCTGCGGCCCGCGGTATTCAACATGCTCCGCAGCCCCAGCCTGATCGACTGCGTCGAACAGCTGATCGGCCCGGAGGTGCTCTCCAACCCCATCCAGCACGTGCGCATCAAGCCGCCCGAGTGGATGCTGCCCGCGGACTTCAAGGGCGGCCTCGTCGGCCAGACCGACTGGCACCAGGACCAGGGCGTCGCGCTGCCCGAGGTCGACGAGACCGACATGCTGACCGTCTGGCTGGCGATCACCGACGCGACCGAAGAGAACGGCTGCCTGTGCGTCGTGCCGCGCTCCCACCAGAAAGGCATGGTCACCCACTGCCCCGCGCAACCCGGCAGCGCGCGGATCGGTCTCCACATCCCCGACGAGCTGCGCGGCCGGGACTTCAGGCCGCTGCCACTCAAGCGCGGCGGCGCGCTCTTCCTCCACCGGCGCACGATGCACGCGTCGCTCAAGAACCTCTCACAGGGCGCGCGCTGGTCGTTCGACCTGCGCTACCAGCCGATTGGACAGCCCACCGGCCGCCCCTGGTTTCCATCCTTCGTCGTCCGCAGTCGGCAGGATCCATCCTCCGAGCTGCGCGACTGGACCGTCTGGGCGGACCTGTGGCGCCAGACCCGCGCCCGCATGGCGGCCAGCGGCCCCGTTGGCAAGACCAATCGCTGGGACGGCTCGGAGGCCGTGTGCGCGTAGCGCCCATGCAGATCCGTTTCTCCAAAGGGAAGCGCGCCGACCGCCCCGACGTGCTCACCTGCCTGCGCGCCGACGGCTCCAGCACGTGGATGCACGAGCGCCCCGGCTTCGTCTACCACGACCTGGCGCACTACGCGGTCGAGACGTCTCTCGGCTACCGCTACGGCTTCTTCGGGCTGGTGCGTAGCGGCTGGGAGCTGAGCAGCGCCGACTTCGGCCGCGACCCGGTCACCAAGCAGCGCTTCCCGTGGCCCGACCCCTCCGGTGCGCCGATGGAGCCGGTGGAGTACGTCGTCTCGCTCCTGCAGCGCGAGCGCGGCGGCTGGGGCGTGACCCAGGACGACTTCCACGACGCGATGAAGCTCTACGTCGGCGACTCGCGGCCGCAGGTACCGGAGGAGCGGCTGGCGGCCGCCCGCCAGCTGGTGCGCGACCTGTACGCGCGCTGGGAGGCGGTTCCGCCCGGCGAGGCGCTGGATCTGACCTTCGCCGTCTAGCGCCACTCGCCGCTCCAGCTGCGTCCGCGGCGCGGCCCCACCGTGCCGCCGCGCTACTTGGCCGTGGCGCCCTGCTTCAACAGGTCCTGCACCTGGGACTTGATCGTCGTGATCGCTTGGACCGCGGTCTGGTTGCCGTCCCGCACCTTGTCGTACTCGGCGGAGTAGAGCCTGCGGATCTGGTCGAACATGATCGGATAAGTCGTCTGCCGGAGCGTCTTGAGTGACTCCTGGTAGTACGCCAGGTTCTCCCACGGATTGAGGAACTTCGCCCACTCGTTCGAGTTGGCGCGACTCTTCCGCCAGGGCGTGGTGAGCTTGAAGTCCAGCATCACCTGCTCCCCCTCCGGGCCGGACTGGTACGTCGCGTATTCCCAGTTGGCGTCGGTCTTCTTGGAGTCCTTGATCAGCGACACACCCACCGTCGCCCCGCGGATCACGCGCCCCGCCTTCCCCTTCGGCATCGGCGCGTGCCCCTTGGGGAACGTGGTGGGGTTGAGCAGCGCGATCACGTCGTTAGTCAGCACCTCCATCCCGCCCCGCTCGATCGCCAGCGCGCCGCCGGTCGTGCGCGGCAGGATGCCCTGCTCCTGGCGTGTGGGGGAGACCCCGTACTTTGCTGAGAGGTCCGCCATGTACTGGATCGCCGCCAGCGTGTCGGGCCGGTCCAGCAGCTGCGTGCCGCCGTCCTTGTCCCACAAATCGCCGCCCATCGGCCAGATGTATCCCAGGTGGATATCCATCCCGTTGGACGTCCACGGCGCGCCCCAGATCTTGTTGTCACCCGTGCCCGTCGTGATGCGCCGCGCCGCGTCCAGGTACGCCTCCCACGTCCACTTCCCTTCCTTCTCCAGCTGGTCCGGCGTCTTCAGCCCGTTCTTGTCGAACAGCGCCTTGTTGAAGTAGATCGACTGCACCGAGAGGTTGTTCGGCATCGCCATACGCTTGCCATTGCGCAGCCAGTCTTCGGCGGATTCTATGCGTGTCGCTCGGGTTGGCTGCCCTGCCTGACCCGCCTAGCCGTTCTTCCACAGATGCGCGAGCGACTGGCGGGGCTCCCAGCCCAGCACGCGCCGCGCCTTGGCGTTGGAATACTTGCCGTGCGGCAGATCGCCCAGCACGCGGACGGGCTCGAAGCACGTCGGCAGGGACTTCACGTCCAGCGCGGCGCGCACCGCACGGCCGGCGTCGTCCCATCCCACCGCCGCCGGACCGAGGCGCCCCGCCATGCGGCCGGGCCGCTCGGGATCGACGAAGGTCGAGAACAGCAGCGCGATCAGCTCCAGGTCGCACTGTTCGGCAAACACGCGGCACACCTCGTAGCCGAGCAGCTTGGCGTGGAAGTACAGGTTGTCTCCCGGCCGCGGCGGCGCCTCGTCGGGCAGGTCGTAGTCCGCGCCGTAGCCCGCGGGGTGGTCGTGGTTCAGGATCTGCGGGCCGGTGTGGATCACGCGCCGGATTCCCAGCTCCGCCGCGGCGCGCACCACGTGGTAGGCGCCCAGCGTGTTCACCTTGAAGGCATAGACCGCGTGGGTGCGGTTGACGGTGAAGTTCGCCAGCGCATCTGCGCCCCGCGCGGCGGCGCGCACGGCTTCCCAGTCGGAGACGTCGACGCGCTCCCACGCGTGCGGCGCGCCGAGGTCCGCCGGCACCGGCGCGTGCGGGAAGCGCTCGGAAACCGACGCCGCGCTCTCGTCGGCCGACAGCAGGTCGGTGAGGCGCAGCGTGTACGCCTCGGCCAGGTGGGGTGCGGCGGCCGCGCCGACCGGTCCGCCCGCGCCGAACACGCTGACGCGCTGGATGTCGCGCGGTGCGGTCCACACGGTGGGTCGCAGGCGGCCGTCGTCACCGACCATCGAGCGTGCGGGACGCGGGTCGGCCGGCGACCCCACGTGCACCGCACGCCAGCCGCCGCGCGCGCCGCGCGCCGCGTCGTCGGTCAGCGCGCTGACGATCGACGCCGCGGCTTCCCCCACCGGCAGCGTGCCGCCGTCTTCGAGTCCGGCCAGGCGCTCCAGCCGCAGGCACACCACCGCGACGTCGCGCGCGCGGGCGACCTCCCGCGCCGAGACCTCGGCGACGTACGGCCCCAGCTCGACCAGCGCGGTGCTGGGACGCGGCTTCCAGCCCTCCTGGATGCGCCAGCCCGCGGGATACGCCTCGAAGAGTGCCAGCGTGCTCGCCAGGACGATGCGCTTCACGCCCGCGGCGAGCGCCGCCGTGAGCAGCGCGTACGTCCCGCGCCCGCACCAGTCGAGCGCCGCGCTGTCGTCGCGCGCCGCCGCGCCCGGCCACCACGCGGGATGCATCGCCGCGTGCACCACCACCGCGCACCCCTCGGGGAACGCCATCGGCTCCCCTGCTGTTAGCGACGCGGCGAGTGCGTCGTCTACGGCCACGACGTCGTGACCGTCCCCCAGCGACGCCGCAATCGCTCGCCCCAGATCGCTCCCCGCGCCCGTCAGGGCAACCCTCATGGCCTGCCCCTACGCGCCGCCAGCGCCGCTATACGTCAGCACCACGCCCAGAGACTGGTCCGGATGCTCGATCAGCAGGTCGGCCGCCTCTCCCGCGCGATCCACCGGGAAACGCTGCGTCAGCAGCGGCGCCGCGCGCACCGTGCCGGCTGCCTGCAGCTGCAAGAGCGCTTCCAGGTTCGTTTTCGCGGTCCAGCGCAGGAAGCGGATCGGGTAGTCGATCCCTTCGTGGTTCCACGCGCGGTCCCGGCTCCCGGCGCCGCGCCCGTAGACGAAGCGCACGTCGATCTCCTTTGTATGCGGGCTCGCGTCGCCGCTCGCGCCGGTGAAGTCGGCCTCATAGCCGCCCACCAGCAGCAGGACGCCGCTCTGGCGCACGGCGCGCACCGCGGTGGCCGTCAGATCCTTGGAGCCTTGCGTCACGCAGACGCAGACGTGGTCTGCGCCCAGGCCGCCGGTGCGCTCCCGGACCACGTCGACAAAGCTC
>DASTZM010000333.1:0-6013 GCA_035764305.1 Chloroflexota bacterium
TCGCGTCGCAGCTCCGCCAGAACTCCGGCGTGATCCCCGTGTACGTCGCGTTCTTCAGCAGCGCGCCGCGCTTGCCCTTCTTGACCTCGTACGCCAGCTCGGTCCCAAACTGGAAGTTCAGCCGTCGGTCGTCGATGCTCCACGACCGGTTCGTCGACAGGTAGATCCCCTCGTCGGTATCGGCAATCAGGTCCTCCAGCCGCCACGTCCCCGGCATCAGCGAGACGTTCGTCATCCGCACCAGCGGGATGCGGTTCCACCCGCTCGCCCGCGCCGCCCCCATGCTGCATGGCAGTCCGAGCTTGACCGCAGACTCTCTATCCGTCAGGTAGCCCACAAACCGGCCGTTCTTGATGATGTCCACGTTCTGCGCCGGCACCCCTTCGTCGTCCCACCCAAAGCTCCCCAGCCCCGTCGGCATCGTGGCGTCCGCCGTGATGTTCACCAGCTCGGAGCCGTACGTGAACTCGTTCAGCTTGTCCGGCGTCAGGAAGCTCGTCCCCGCGTACGCCGCCTCGGTCCCAAACACGCGATCCAGCTCGATCGGATGCCCGCAGCTCTCGTGTACTTGTAGTGCCAGCTGCGACCCCTCGATGATCGCCGTTGTCACGGCCGGCGGGCACTGCTTCGCCGACAGCAGCTGCACCGCCTCGTCCGCGATGCGGTACGCGTTCCCCGGGAAGTCGAAAGAAAGCACTGTCTCCCACCCCGCGCACGACTGGTTGCGCCCGCCGCCGCTCGGGTAAGACCGCCGCTGCATCTCGCCCTCGCCCCGCGCGGTGGCAGAGATCCCGCTCCCCGTCTGCACGATCTCCTGCTCGGTGTACGCCCCCTCCGTGTTGGCGAACGTCTTGGTGTCCCGGATGCACACCAGGCTGCCGCTCGCCACCGTCACCTGCTTCACGCGCCTCATCTCCTCGTCGGCCCGCAGCAGCAGCGCGATCTTCTCCTCCAGAGGCACGCTGAACGGGTCGATTTGCATCGGCGTCTTGTACGTGCCCCGCGACCGCACCGGCTCCCCCAGGACGACCGGCCGCCGGTGCACCCGTGCGCTCGCCTTCGCGATGCGCACCGCCTGCTCGGTCACCTCCTCCACTTCCCTCGTGTTCAGCCGGTACGACGAGGCAAAGCCCCACGCCCCATCCACCAGGACGCGTACCCCGAACCCGCCGTCATCCCCCAGCGCCACCTGCTCGACCGTCCCGTTCTTCACCGCCACGGTTTGCGACTCCTGACGCTGCACCCGGACGTCGGCGTACGCCGCGCCGCGGCGCGTCGCCTCGTCCAGTGCGCGCTCGACCAGTTCCTTCATCGCTCGGGCCTGCCTTCCTCTCCTCAGTCGGGAGTCGATCGCGGTTCGGGGTCGTTCGGGTCGAAGGGTACGTACTCCCACGACTCCAGCTCGCCCTCCGGCGCGAAGAACAGCCGCGTGTAGCCGTGCTGCGCGCGCGGCAGCGAGAAGCACTTCGTCACTTGCCCCTCGTGCGCCTTCTCCGTCGTCGCGAACGCGTGGTGGTGACCGGTCAAGCACACCCGCGGTCGCGTGCGCCGCACCACGCCCGCCAGCACCGGGATGCCCATCATCCCGATTCGCCCCGGCGCCTGCCCCCGGAAGGACTCGTGCATCAGCAGAATCGACGGCCGCTCGAAGGCGTCCATCGCGTTGACGTCCTCCGCGTTGAAGTGGCGCACGCGGTCGCCCGGGAACGGCTTCTCGCGGTCGTACCACGTCGGCGCGTAGTTGCCGGGGATCCCCACCGCGTCGATGCGCGTCCCCGGCACCACGAAGCGTGAGCCCGGGAACAGCAGGTGGCGCAGGAAGCGGTGCCCCCGCTCGCCTTCCAGGCCGCGCCGCGGCCGGGCGCGCGTCACCGTCCCCGCCTCGTCCTCCCACAGCCCCAGCGCGTCCCACCGCTCGTGGTTGCCGTGCACCCACACCAGGGGCAGCGGCAGGTCGTCCAACAGCGCGGGATCGTCGTCGGTTCGCTGCTCGCGCCCCGCCTTCCCCGCCGTCAGGTCGCCCACCTGCAGGAGCGCGCTCGCCTCCGGCTCGCGCCGCGCGGCCTCCAGCACGGGACCCAGGTCACCATGCGTATCGCCCAGGGCGACAAGCATGTGAAGACTGGGACCCCGAAGCGGGGTCCCTGAAGACATAAGTGAGTATGCCGAGTGCCGCCCTGGGGGCAGTCCTGGGCGGCGTCGCTCTACGCCGGCGCCGTTGCTCGCTCCAGTTCGATCCGCGGCAGCACCCGGTTCAGCGCGCGCGGCATCCACCAGTTCCAGTGCCCCATCAGCTTCATCGCCGCCGGCACCAGCACCAGACGCACCAGCGTCGCGTCCAGGAACACCGCCGCCGCCAGCCCAAACCCCATCTCCTTGAATGGCACCAGCCGCCCCGCCGCGAACGCCGCGAACACCGTCACCATGATCAGCGCGGCCGATGTGATCGTGCGCGCCGTCCCCTCCAGCCCGTGCGCCACCGCCAGCTCATTCGATCCCGTCCGCTCGTACTCCTCCTTCATGCGCGACATCAGGAACACCTCGTAGTCCATCGAAAGACCGAACAGGATCGAAAACAGGAACAGCGGCACGAACGACGTCACGTTTCCCGGCGACGTGAAGCCCAGCGCCTGCTCCCCCCAGCCCAGTTGGAACGAGCCCACGATCAGCCCATACGCCGCCCCCACCGACAGCAGGTTCATCAGCATCGCCTTCACCGGCAGCAGCAGCGACCGGAACGCCATCACCAGCAGCAGGAACGAGAGCGCCAGCACGCTCCCCACCACCAGCGGCAGCCGCTCCGAGAGCCGGCGCGACAGATCCAGGTTGGCCGCCGTCGAGCCCCCCACCTGCGCCGCGCCCGTCAGTCCCGCCGCCGGCACGTGCTCGCCCCGGATCCGGTCCACCAGCCGCTCCGCCGCCGCCGAGTTGGGCGCCGCCTTGGCGATCGCCGTCACCCGGATCACGTCGTTTCCCGCGCCGCTCGGCGCCGCGAACGCCACGTCCGCATCCCCCTGCAGCGCGCGCAGCAGGGGTCCCACTTTCTCCTGGTTGGCCGGCAGCGCCGCCCCGCCCGGCGTCTCCACCACGATCTCGATCGGCCCGGTCACGCCCGGACCAAACGCCTCGGCCAGCTGCTCCGTCGCCCGCCGCGGCCCCGCCTCCGCCGGGAGCATCTCCGGACTCGGCTGCCCCAGGCGCAGCGCGCCAAACGGCGCCGCCAGCGCCAGCAGCACCGCCAGCGACCCAATCAGCGACAGCCACGGACGGCGCATCACCGCTACCGCCCACCCGTGCCAGAAGCCCGTCTCCTCCCCGCTCACCGCGCTCACCGCGCTCACCGCGCTCACCGCGCCCGGCGCCGGCGCCGCGTGCCGCCCCACACCCGGGATCGGCAGGTGCGAGAGACTCAGACGGTCGACGTGCGTACCCAGCAACGCCAGCGCCGCCGGCAGCAACGTCAGCGCCGCCACCACCGCCACCGCCACCACCGCCATCGAGCCGATCGCCATCGACGAGAACGCCTGCACCTCCACCAGGAACATCCCCGCCAGCGCCGCGATCACCGTCATCCCCGACAGCGCCACCGCCTGCCCCGCCGTCGCCGTCGCCCGCGCCACCGCCCGCTGCGCGCTGTACCCGTGGCGCAGCTCGTCCCGGAAGCGCGTCACCACAAACAGCGCGTAGTCGATCCCCACGCCAATCCCGATCACGCTCGCGGTGTTGGTGACGTAGATGCTCATGTCGACCGCGCCCGCCAGGAAGTACAGCGCCCCCAGCGTCACCACCAGGCTCGCCACCGCCAGCACGATCGGCAGCCCCGCCGCCACCACACTCCCGAACGCCACCGCCAGCACCACCAGCGTGATCGGGAAGCTGACCTTCTCCGCCGCCTCCAGGTCCTCCTTCGCCACGTCGTTGAAATGCGCGAAGAACGGCGCCGCGCCGCCGGTCGCCACCTCGAACCCTCCCGGCCCCGTCAGCGCGGCCGACGTGCGCGCCGCGCGCTCCACCGCGTCGGCGATCTCGCCCCCCGCCGTGATCTGCTCTCCCTGCGTCCCCTTGAGCGCCGCCACGACGTACGTCGTGTGCAGGTCTTGCGACGCGAGCAGCTGCCCGCCGCCCGTATAGACGGAAGTCACGTCCCTCGCGGCGGGGACCGCCTTGACCGCGGCGGTCAGCGCCTCCACCGCCGCGCGGAACGCGGGCTGGTCCACCCGCAGCGTGTCGTGATGCACCACCACCAGCGCCGTCGAGTTCGCGCTCTGCGCGAAGCGGTCCTGCATCGCGCGCTGCACCGCCAGCGACTGAGACCCCGGAATCTCGAACCCGCCCGCCCCCAGGCGGCCCGGCAGCCCACCCGCGAATCGCCCCATCGCCACGATGAGCGCCACCCACAGCGCGATCGTCACCCACGGCCGCCGCGCCGCCAGCGCGCCGATCCGCCCAAACAGCGTCTGCTCGATCATCTCAGCGGCACGTCCCCGGCATGTCGCCGGGACTGTGCAGGACCGAGGGGCAGCCCTGTCAAGCGCCGGGGCTTAGGCCCCGGCCGTCGCCAGCTCCCGCGCGCCGCGTGCCCCCTTCAGCCAGCCGTTGCACGCCACCAGCTCAAAGACCTGCACCGCGTTCAGCGCCGCGCCCTTGCGCAGGTTGTCGCTGACGCACCACAGCGCCAGCCCGTTCGGGTGAGACGGGTCCTTCCGGATCCGCCCGACGAACACCTCGTCCCGCCCCGCCGCGTCGAGCGGCATCGGGTAGACGTGCGCCGGCGGGTCGTCCTGCACCACCACTCCCGGAGCAGCCCGCAAGATCTCGCGCGCCTCGTCCGCACTCATCGGCCGCTCCAGCTCGATGTGGATCGCCTCCGAATGACCCACCGCCACCGGTACGCGCACGCACGTCGCGCTCACCCGCATCTCCGGCGCGTGCATGATCTTGCGCGTCTCCAGGATCATCTTCAGCTCCTCGCTGTAGACGCCCCCATCCCGCGGCCCCCCGATCTCCGGGATCAGGTTCTGGGCAATCTGGTGCGGGTACTGCTCCGGCACGCTGTCGCGGCCGGTGATCACGTTCTCCGTCTGCGCGCGCAGCTCGTCCACCGCCCGCCAGCCCGTCCCCGACACCGCCTGGTACGTGTCCACGATGATCCGCTGGATCGGAGTCACCCGGTGGATCGGCCACAGCGCCACCACCATCTGGGTCGTCGAGCAGTTAGGGCCGGCGATGATCCCCTTGTGCTCCCGCGCGTCCTCCGGGTTCACCTCCGGCACGACCAGCGGCACGCTCGGGTCCATCCGCCACGCGTTCGACTTGTCGACGTTCAGCGCCCCCGCCGCCGCGATCGCCGGCGAATAGCTCTTCGCCTCGACGTCGCCGACCGCCGTCAGGACGAAGTCCAGCCCCTCGAACAGCGCCGGATCGGGCCGACCTACCTCAACCGTGTAGTCGCGGCCGCGGAACGCGATCGTCTTCCCCGCGCTCCGCGCCGTCGCGAAGAGGCGCAGCTGTTTGATTGGCAGGTCCCGATGCGCACCCTTTTCCAGGATGCGCAGGAACTCGCGACCGACCTGGCCGGTCGCTCCCACGACGCCAATCGAGTACCCCTCGCTCATCGCACAAAGTGTATCCGGGGCTTCCAGAAGGCGGGCACGCATCCTGCATCTCAGGAACTGTCGGAGGAACTCCCCATGGCCCTACTCTGGATCGTCCTCGGCGCCGCCCTCGTCATCGCCACTGCCATCTTCCACTCCCTCAACCCGATGGCGGTCGACCTCAACCTCTTCGGGTACCCCATCTTCGGCGCCCCCTTGTGGGCGCTCGTCGCCGTCCCGGCCGTCGCCGGCCTCGCCATCGGCATCCTGATGGACGTCCCCGACCGTGTGCGCTCCGCCTTGCAGGGACGCCGCCTCACCAAGCAGCTGCGCGAGCGCGACAAGACCATCACCCAGCTCCAGCAGCGCGTCGCCGAGCTCGAAGGCAAGCTTGCCGCCCCGCCCGTCGTCATCGAAGA
>DASTZM010000334.1:0-2512 GCA_035764305.1 Chloroflexota bacterium
CGCGGCCGCGGCGGCCGCGGCGGCCGTTGCGGACGGCACGGCGGGGGCCACCTCCGGCGTCTCAACCGCTTCCATTGGTGCCGCGACCATCGAGTGGACCGTGTCCCAGCCGTGTCCCAGCCGTGTCCTAGGGCGCCACCCGCTCGGTGCGGGTGAGACTTTCCGCGAGGCCAAACTTCGCCGGGCCGCCCACGGCCTTGATGGCGTTCCGGGCGAAGCGGTCGTCCACCAGCTGGGCATGCGCTTTCGCGGGGTCGAGCGCCTTGAGGAAGGCGCTGTCGCCGTCGACGACGGTGTCGCGCAGCTGCCTGACCAGTTCCTCGGTGTAGCTCGGGAAGGGGAAGGGCTGGAAATCGATGCGGTTGTTCTGCCAGTCGGTGTGCTCGACGGCCTTGGTGGGGCCGTACTCGGCGCGGTCGTAATACGAGAGCGCGCGCTCGATCGCCGGGAGCGGCTGGGGCAGGTAGCCGCCGCCCTGCTCGGAGAGGAGGCGCGCTGCCTCCTTGCGGTTGTCGCGCACGAAGAGCTGCGCCTTGGCGACGCCGTTGACGACGGCCTGCGCCCAGTTGGGCTTCTTCTGCGTGTCGTCCTCGTGCATGATCACGACGCAGCAGGCGTGGTTGAGCCAGGCGTCGCCGGTGAAGCGGTAGATGCGGCCGATGCCCTGCACCTCGGCGATGGCGTTGAACGGGTCGGCCACGATGTAGCCGGCGATCGAGCCGCTGGCGAGCGCGGGCGGCATATCCGACGGCGCCATGACGGCGAGCTTCACGGTCTTGTTCGCGGCGGACGGCTCGCCGGTGGTGAGCGGCTTGAGGCCCGCCTTGCGCATCAGGAGCTGCAGGACGGTGTTGTGGACCGAGTACCAGAACGGGATGCCGACCGTCTTGCCGGCGAACTCGTCGATCGACTTGAGGTCTTTGGCGACGGTGAGCGCCGAACCGTCGGTGTGGTTCCAGGCGACGAGCTTGACGGGGAAGCTCTGGCCGAAGCGCATCCACACCGCGGTGGGCATGAGGATGTGGACGACGTCCACCTGGCGCGCCTGGAACGCCTCGGCGAGCTGCGCCCAGCTGCGGTAGAGGGTCGGTTTCTCGGGCGCCAGGCCCTCGGCGGCGTAGAGCCCCTGCTGGTGGGCGATCAGGAGCGGCGTCGCATCGGTGATGGGCAGGTAGCCGATGCGGAGCGCCTTGGATTCGGGCGGTCCGGCGACGAACGTGGCCGCCGGCGCGGTGCTCGTGGGAGCAGCTCCGGCGCCGCACGCGGCGAGGAGGCTCGAGGCGCCAATGCCGGTGAGGCCGCCCAGCGCGGTGGTGGTGACGCCGAACGCGCGGAAGACGTCGCGCCGGCGCGCGAGTGTCCTCGCCGCGGCTCGGTCAGCGTCCCGAGTCTGCGTCTGCGTCTGCGTGGCGGCGCTGGTCATCGGTGGTTCCTTCCTCTCTCGGTCGAGTTGCTCGCCGGCGACCGCTAGATCACCCAGCTGGGCGCGGTGCTGGCCGGGACATCGGTCTGGTAGTGCACGAGAATCTCGCGCCGCACGGCGCGCAGGCGGTCGTCGTCGCGCTGGCGGGCCGCACCGTTGGCGCCGCCGGTCGGCCCGGAGGCGTGGGCGGTGTCCCACGTTCGGATGATGGTGCTGGGTCGTGAACCCATCAACGCGACGCGGTCGCCGAGGTAGAGCGCCTCCTCGACGTCGTGGGTGACGAGGAGCACGGTGAGCCGGCGCTCGCGGACGACGCCCAGCAGCCAGTCTTGGAGCGCCGCGCGCGTGCGCGGGTCGAGCGCGGCGAAGGGCTCATCCAGCAGCAGGAGCGACGGGCGGGTGACGACGGTGCGGGCCAGGCTGGCGCGCTGCGCCTGGCCGCCCGAGAGCTGATCCGGGTACGCGCCGGCAACGGCGGTGAGGCCGAAGTCGGCCAGGATTTCGTCGACGGCGTCGCGCGCGTTCGGGACGGCGCCCCGGTTGGCGCGGTAGCGCAGACCGAGCTTCACGTTCTGCGCGACGGTCAGCCACGGGAGCAACAGGGGGTCCTGGAAGCCGATGCCGATGGCGCGACCCCGGTCGCGGCCGGCGGCACCCGCCTCGCCCAGCTCGACGCGGCCGGCGCTGAGCGGCTCGAGGCCGGCGATGGTGCGCAGCAGCGTCGACTTGCCGCAGCCGCTGGGGCCGAGCAAGACAACGACCTCGCCGCGCTCGACCTCGATGTCGACGTGCTCGAAGACGGTCCCGTCGCGGCCGTCGCGCGCGTAGCGCTTCGCGGCGCCGCTCAGGCGGAGCGCGATAGCTCCCACCGCAACTGCCCTTCGGTCGGTGCCTGCACGGGGAGGAAGGCTGCCTCGCGCAGCCGGCGCGCGTTGTCGCAAGTGCGCACGTAGCCCCGGCCGCCGGCCACCTTCGCCTCGAGCGCGACGGCGGCGGTGGCGAGCTGGGCGCACTCGAGCCGGGCGCGGACGATGTCTCGGATGGGGACACCGTCCGCTCGGCTCACGGTGCGCTCGCGCAGCTGCGCGC
>DASTZM010000335.1:0-5526 GCA_035764305.1 Chloroflexota bacterium
TAACGATCGCGTTCACGGCGGGGAAGGCGCCTAGGACCATCGACTTGGTGTCGGGCGCCGGCCCGGGGCCGGTGGTGCCGAGGCTGTCGGCCTCGCCGTGGGCGCCGCCATGGGCGGCCCCGGCCGGCGCGTGCGCGACCGGCAGCCAGACGCCATAGAAGTCGTGGGTCACGTCGTGGGAGGCGTCACCGAACCTGGCGGCGGCGACCTGCGCGGCGGCGACGTCCCTGGCCTTGAGCGCCCGCTCCATCGGCAAGATGGACGCGCCGGTGGCGTAGACGGCGCGCGAGAGCTCGCGAGGCCAGGACACGTGGTGCACGACGCTCTCGATGCGGTCGAGCTTCTCCTGCGCCACGCCGAGGCTGGCCTCGTCCCCCTGCTGCCACGCGGTAACGCGCGCGCGGAGGTCGGCGACGTTGGCCGTGAGATCGAGGTAGGCGGCCTGGGTGCAGGCCGGGTCGCTGACGCCCGCGGTCTCGCCCAGCCAGAGGTAGAAGTCGTGGGTCAGGTCGTGCGACGCGTCGCTCAGGGGCGCGAGCGCGGTCTGCGCCGCGCGAGCGTTCCTGGCGCGCAGCGCCGCGCTGACGTCCTTGAGACGCTGCTGGATGGCACCCACCGACTTGGCGAGCGGCCCGCCGGACGGAACGTGCTTGACGAGCGTCTCGATCCGCTCGGCCTTTTCCTGGGCGACGCCGAGGCTGCCCTCGTCGCCGCCCTGCCACACGGCGACGGTGCTCTTGAGGTCGGCGATGTTGGCGGTGAGGTCCAGGTAGGCCGCGTGGGGGCCCATGGGCGTGAACGACGCGGTCTTCAGCGCCGGCAGGTAGGCGCCGTAGAAGTCGTGCGAGAGGTCGTGGGAGACGTCGCCGAAGGTGGTGGCGGCCGCGCCGGCGGCGCGCTGGTCGGCGTTGCGCAGCGCCAGCTGCATGGGCACGGTGGCCGCGCGCGCCTTGCCGATCGACGCTATCAGGCTGGCGGGCCACTGGACGTGGCCGAGGGTGGCGTCGATGCGCTCGAGCTTCTCGCGGGCGATCCCGAGGCTGCCGTCGTCGCCGGTCTGCCAGGCCGCGACGCGGCTCTGGAGGTCGCGGACGTTGCCCGTCAGGTCGAGGTAGGACGCGTGCACGACTTCCATCGAGGCGGCGCCCGCCGCGAGCGTCGCAGCGTGACCGCCCGACGCCGTCACGTGCCCCCCGGTGTCGGCGAGCGCGGGCGGCGCGGCGGCCAGCGCAAGGACGAGCGCCGGTGTCATGACGGCGGCGCCCGCGGCGGCGCGATACCACCGCGGGCGCCTGGCGTGTTGGGTCATGTGTCCTCCTGATGTTGTGATCGAGGACCGTCCCGGCCAGCGCCGCGACGGCATGCGGGCAACGGTAGGCGGCGGGGCTGAACGAACCCTGAGCGCTGCCTGAGGATTGGCTGAGTGTCCGCCGGTCATACCTCCCCCGGCACGCCCTGGGGCCGCCGGCCGTGGCTAGCGTACGCGGCGCACCCCGCGGTGCGGATCGGGGTTTACCCGGATGCGGTGGTGACGCGGGTGGCGCAGTGTTGCCGTAGCCGATGGGCGCGTGCTGCCAGACCGACCGTGGTACCGGCGTGGGCGAGCCGGCGCTGGTGCTTGTGGGGCAGCCCAACGTCGGCAAGTCGGTGCTGTTCGGCGCGCTGACCGGGCGGTACGCGACGGTCTCGAACTACCCGGGCACCACGGTGGAGCTGCGCCGGGGCGCGCTGCGCGCGGGTGGGGCAGGACGGCGGCGCGCGGTCCCGGGACCGGAGGCGCCCCCATCCGGCGTGCCCCGCGTCGTGATCGACACGCCCGGGGTGCACAGCCTGGTGCCGCGCTCGGACGACGAGCGGGTGACGCGCGACGTACTGCTGGAGACCGATGCGCCGGTGGTGGTGCAGGTGGCCGACGCGAAGAACCTGCGACGGGCGCTGGTGGTGGCAAGCGAGCTGGCCGACGCCGGGGTGCCGCTCGTGATGGCGCTGAACATGGTGGACGAGGCGTCTTCGCGCGGCCTGGCGGTGGACGCGGCGGCGCTGTCGGCGGCGCTGGGCGTCCCGGTGGTCGAGACGATCGCGACGCGCGGCGTGGGGCTGGAGGCGCTCGTCGCGCGGCTGCCGGAGGCGTGCCCGGCGAGCGCGGGCGCGCTGCGGGCGACGCACGCGCCGCCGATCGAGGCGGCGATCGGCGAGGTCGAGTCGCTGCTGCCCGAGGACCAGGAGGGGGGGCGGCTGCGGGCGATCGCGCTGCTGTGCGGTGACCTCGAACTGGCGGCGGCGCTGGGGCTGGCGCCGGCGGCGCTGGCGCGGGTCGGCGCGCTGCGCCGGCAGGTGGAGGCCGAGACGGGGCAGCCGCTCGGGTTCGCCATCGGCCGGCGGCGGCTCGAGGCGGCGGACGGCGTGGTGGCGGCGGTGGTGCGGCGCGGGGCGCGCCACACGGGGAGCGTGGTGGGGGAGCGGCTCGCGCAGTGGTCGTCCCACCCGTGGCTCGGCTGGCCGATCCTGGCGCTGGTGCTCTACCTGGTGTACCTCCTGGTGGGCGTGTTCGGGGCGGGGACGCTGGTGGACGCGCTCGAGGAGCAGGTGTTCGGCGCGTGGCTGGGGCCGTGGCTGACGGGCGTGGTGCAGACGTGGGTGCCGTTCGAGCTGGCGCGCGACTTCCTGGTGGGGGACTACGGCGTATTCACGATGGCGGTGCCGTACGCGTTCGCCATCGTGCTGCCGATCGTGGGGACGTTCTTCGTCGCCTTCTCGATCCTGGAGGACTCGGGGTACCTGCCGCGCCTGGCGGTGATGCTGGACCGCGCGTTCCGCCTGATGGGGCTGAACGGCAAGGCGGTGCTGCCGATGGTGCTGGGGTTGGGCTGCGACACGATGGCGACGATGACGACGCGCATCCTGGAGAGCCGTAAGGAGCGCCTGCAGGTGACGCTGCTGCTGGCGCTGGGGGTGCCGTGCTCGGCGCAGCTGGGGGTGGTGCTGGGCATGATCGCCGGCGCGGGCACGGCGGGGATGGCGATCTGGGGCGGCGTGGTGGTGGGGGTGCTGCTGGCGGTGGGCTTCCTGGCCGCGCGCGTGCTGCCCGGCCAGCGCTCGGACTTCATCCTCGAGCTGCCGCCACTCCGGCTTCCCGAGGCGGCGAACGTGCTGGCGAAGACGGCGGCGCAGGTGGAGTGGTACCTGAAGGAGGTGATTCCCATCTTCGTCGTGGGGACGGCGGCGCTGTTCGTGCTGGACAAGATCGGCTGGCTGGCGGGTCTCGAGGCGGCCCTCGCGCCGCTGGTGGTGGGATGGCTGGGGCTGCCGCGCGAGGCGGCGGGAGCGCTGCTGATCGGCTTCCTGCGCCGGGACTACGGCGCGGCGGGGCTGTTCGAGCTGTCCCGCGCGGGGGCGCTGGAGCCGGTGCAGGTGGTGGTCAGCCTGGTGGTGATCACGCTGTTCATGCCGTGCATCGCGACGCTGATGATGATCCAGCGCGAGTACGGCGGGAAGATCGCGGCGGCGGTGGGAGGATTCGTGTTCCCGTTCGCGCTGCTGGTGGGCGGGCTGCTGAACGCGGCGCTGCGCGCGTGGCCGCTGGCGGGGCTAAGCGGGGTGCAGTGATGGCGGCGTGTCCGCTGTGCGGCGGCGGGCTGGTATCGAGCGGGACGTGCCGGGGGGGGTGCCCGCTGGCAGGGACGTGCCAGCTGCAGTGCTGCCCGGAGTGCGGCTACCAGACGGTCGACGAGTCGCGCAGTATGGTCGCGCGGCTGGTGCGGCGGCTTTTTGGTGGGACCGCATTGGACACCGCGAGCGAGTCTGGGATGCCGGTGGAGGCGTGTGCGCCACAGCGCGGAGCGACACTGGCGGACCTGCGGCCGGGTGAAGAGGCCGAGGTGGGTGACTACGGCGAGATGCCGGAGGCGCGGCAGGTGCGGCTCGCGGCGCTGGGCATGGCGCCGGGGGATCGCGTGCGCGTCGTGCAACGCCGGCCGGTGCCCGTGATACGGGTGGGCGAGACCGAGATCGCACTCGGAGAGGAGATCCTGAGTCAGGTCGCGCTGGCGCGGCGCGGTTGACAACACGGCCAAGCGGGGGCATACTGGCGGGCACTTCCGGGTCTATCCGCAGTTGGATACTCGGGAGCGGGCACGCCGACGTTGCCCGGGAGGTGAAGCGATGGCCGTCGAAACGCAGGTCCGCGAGGTCCGGCGGGACCCCGAAGTCGCGGGTCCGGAGCGTCCGGAGCGTCCGGAGCGTCTGGAAGTGCGGCGCGATGAGCTGGAGACCCAGCTGCGGCGGGTGCACGATGGCGCACTACAGGAAGTTGCGACGCTACGCGTCGCGCTGACGGTGTGGGCCCGCGCGGCGGACGCGGGAGACTTGCAGACCGCGCGGGGGATGGTGGCGGCGCTGCGGGACGCGTCCGACAGGCTGCTCGACGAGCTGGGCGCGCTGCAGGCCGCTGTCTCAGGCTGGCTGGAGTACGAGTAACCCGCCGCCTACGGCGGTGGGGTGAGGGCCGGGGCGTCGATCCAGGACATACGGCCGAAGCCGCCGACGTAGCGCGCGCCGCGCAGGCGCAGCCGGTAGAAGGAGAAGTCCAGCTCCAGGTAGCGGGCGCCTTCGGGGTGGACGCGGAGGTACGCCTCGCGCGCGGCGTCTCCCTCTGCGGGTGGGACGGGCTCGACGTCGCCGATCAGGGTGACGCGCGCCAGGGCGAGGGGGCTCGGCACGCCCTTCCGGGGAGTCTCCGTCACGAGGAGTGAGGCGCGTGAGTCCGCGAGGAGGTTGTGGGTGTGCTCGGCCAACTGGCTGAGCAAGAGGAGCGGCTGGCCATCGGCGCCGAGCGCGTAGGCGGCGACAGAGGCAAAGGGGTAGCCCGAAGGGTCGCGCGCAAGCGTGGCGAGCGTGCCGAAGCGCTCGCGGGCGCAGAGGTCTCGCGCGGCGGGGGCGTGCTCGGAGGGTGGGGGCGTCATGGCGGTCCTATGCTCCTGTGATCCTGGCCAGCGCGGCGAACTGGTCGCGGAGCGCCGGGTAGAGCGCACGGTAGACGGCGTAGTGCGCGTCGTACGTCGCGTGACGGCCGGCGTCCGGGGCGAGCCGCTCGCGCTCGTGGAGTGTGGCGTCGCATGCCGCGGGCACATCCGGATAGAGCCCTGCCCCCACGGCGGCGAGCAGCGCGGCGCCGTAGGCCGGGCCTTCCGCGACGGCGAGCGTCGCCACCGGCAGCCCAAAGACGTCGGCCATGAGCTGCCGCCAGAAGGGGTTGCGCGCGCCGCCGCCGGAGGCGCGCACCGCGTCGACGGCGACGCCGATGCCGCGCAGCAGCTCGAGGCAATCGCGCAGGCTGTAGGTCACGCCTTCGAGCACGGAGCGGACGAGCGCGGCGCGGTCGTGGCGCGCGGTGAGGCCGATCCAGCCGCCGCGGGCGATGGGCTCGAGGTAGGGGGCGCGCTCGCCCATTAGATAAGGAAGGAAGAGGAGGCCTTCGCAGCCGGCGGGGGCGGTGGAGGCGAGGGAGGTGAGGAGGTCGTAGGGGTC
>DASTZM010000336.1:0-2301 GCA_035764305.1 Chloroflexota bacterium
CCGCCGCTCCCCACGCGCCCGCCGGGTGGGTCGGGAAGCGCCAGCAGGGCGCAGCCTTCGTGGAACAGCCCCTGCGCGCGCCGGCGGTGCAGCTCCTCGCGCGCGGCGGCGGCCTGGCTCTCGGTGGCGCAGGTCAGGACCACGGCATCCCACGGCGGCGTCGCGCCGCCCGTGCCGATCCCGGCCCGGAACTCGGCAAACGTCTCGCCTGTGCGCGCGATCGCCTCGCGCAGCGCGAAGACCGCGGCCGGTGTCAGCGTCTCGGCGGTGTCGTGCGGCGCGACGTCGGTGGCCATGTTCGAGCGGCCCTAGAAGTACGAATCGCGCCGCACGTTGAACACCACCTTTGTGCCGTCGCGCTCCAGCCTGAAGAGCAGCTCTCTGACGTGCTCGCCCAGCCGCGCGCGGACCGCGTCCTGCGCGTGGAGTGGGACGTACAGCAGCAGAAAGCCGCCGCCGCCCGCGCCGGCGAGCTTACCGCCCAGCGCGCCCGCGTCCAGCGCCGCGGCGTAGAGGTCGTCGATCGCCTTGTCGGTGATGCCGTCGGCCATCTGAGTCTTGAGCTGCCAGCCGTCGTGCAGCAGCGCGCCGAAGCGGTCCATCGCGTCAGCTGCGGGAGATTCGAGCCGCGCGCGTGCCTCGTGCGCCAGGTCGCGCAGCCGGTCGAGCACGGTCATGCGGTCGGGAATGTTCCGCACCTGCCCGGCCAGAATGGAGGTGGCGCGGCGCGTGCGGTGGGTGTAGAAGAGCAGCAGCCGGCGCGAGAGGTCGGCGATGCGGTCCGGCGCCACATCCAGGCCGCGGTAGGACACACGCCCGAGTGGGGAACGCCCGCCGTCCCCCTCGAACACGAGCTGGCCGAGTCCGCCGTGGGCGCTCCAGTAGGCGTCCTGCACGCCCATCGGCTTACCCAGCACACCGAGCTCGATGCGGCACGCCTCGGCCGCGAGCTGCTCTGCGGTGCGGATCTCGCCGCGGTAGGTCCACAGCGCCTGGAGCAGGCCCACCGTGACCGCGCTGGAGGAGCCGAGCCCGCTCCCCTCGCTCGGCACATCGGCGAGCGTCGTCAGCTCGATCCCCTGCCCGGTCTTCTCGATCAGCGCGTCGACGCCGGTCAGCCGGAGCGCCTCGCGGACCAGCTCGTGCTTGAGGTCGGCGGCCGAGTCGACGATCTCCTTCTGGGAGTAGTTGACGTAGATCTTCGAGTCGAAGCGCTCCTTGGCGACGACGTAGACGTACTTGTCGATGGCGACGCCGACGCACGCGCCGCCCCGCGCGTTGGCGGGGGAGGCGTAGTACTCGGGGAAGTCGGTGCCGCCGCCCAGGAAGGAGAGGCGCAGCGGCGTCTGGGTGATGATCACGCTGGATTAAACGCCCTTGCCATCCAGGGGGCGATTATGGCGCCTCCGCGTGATGGGCTACCGGCCGGGGGTGTCGAACTTGTCCGGGAAGGCGCGCGCGTAGTCGGTGCCGACGTTGGCGCGCTCAATCACGTAGTCCGCCGGGTTGAGCGGGTCGTAGGTCAGGATGGTGCGCTGGAAGGCCTGGACCAGGATGCGCCGCCCCTTGTCCGGTCCCTTGTCGACGATCGCCTCCACGGGCGCGGTCAGAGGCAGGCCGACATCGTGCAGCCACCCACCCGGGAAGAGCGCCTCGTTGTTGATGTACGCCCAGAACGCGGCGGGCACTACCTGGCCCGGGCCGGGCAGCAGCGCGGCGGAGAAGGGAACGAAGACCGAGCCGTCGGACAGCGCCTGCGTCCCGCCGACGAAGCCTGGCGGCGGCGTGGCGCGCATCTCTGCCTGGGAGAGCAGGTTGATCGCGGCGTAGGTCAGCGTGCTGGCGTCGCCGCCCACGGGTAGACCGGCCTTCACCTGCGCCAGCTCGTCCACCAGCAGGCCGTACTGGTAGCGCCAGGAGGGATTGGGCTCGTCCTCATGGTCCTCCATCCGCCCCTTCTCGAAGTACTGGACGATGCGACCCTGCTCGCGCTGCGCCGCAAGGAGCGTATTGCCCAGCACGCGCAGCCCCTGGCGTTCGCCGTAGAACACCACGAATGGATCGGCGACGGGGTTCTCGGCGACCCGGACGGCGATCGGGAGCGGCGGCACGAAGCCGGCCGGCAAGTCGCTCACAACCGGACGGCCGCGGTCTCCGAACGGGTCGCCCGGGCCGGTCTGCCCGCCCTGGCCGCCAGGTGACGCCGGGGTGCTCGTCGCCGCGCTCGCCGAGCTTGGGCGTGAGGTGACGCCGGAGCCGGTCGACGCGGGCGCCGAGGTCGGCACGGCGGGAACGTCGGTC
>DASTZM010000337.1:0-2500 GCA_035764305.1 Chloroflexota bacterium
AACACCAGCCGCGGGCTGCGCCTCACCTCGGTGGCGGAGCCCAATCCGCGCAAGCGGGTGTTCCACGTGCCGGTGACCGGGATGATCGCGGCGGGGGCGCCGATCGAGGCGATCAGCGACCCGAACGACGCGATCGAGCTCTCGGACGACTTCGCGGCGCAGGACGCCTACGCCCTCAGAGTGCGGGGCAAGTCGATGATCGAGGACCTGATCGACGACGGCGACCTGGTGGTCGTCAAGCCCGCCCAGAGCGCCGCCAACGGCGACCTGGTCGTCGCGCTGCTGACCAACGGCGCGAGCGAGCACGGCGAGGCCACCCTCAAGCGCTACTACAAGGAGCGCGACAAGATCCGCCTCCAGCCCGCCAACGCCGCCATGAAGCCCATCTTCGTCAAGCCCGAGGACGTCCAGGTCCAGGGCACCGTCATCGCCCTCATCCGCCGCATCTAACCTAGAGAGTCGCAGAGAGACAATGCAGAGGATGCAGACGTTGCAGCCGCCCAACTTCCAGCGCCTGGCCGCCTACCTCGACCCGCGGCCGGCGAGGACCGTGACGCTGACGTTCGACGAGATCGAGCGGGCCGTGGGCGGGGCGCTGCCGCTGGACGCCTACGAGCGGCGGCAGTGGTGGCTGAGTGCCGAGGGGGGCCCTAAGCGGCGGCTCCATGCGGCGGGATGGCACGTGCTGAGCGTGGACGTGCTGGGGCACGTGGCCACCTTCGGCAGGAACTGACGGGGGAGGCGTAGCCGGCGGCCACGTCCGCCGGGTGCGCGGCCCATGGCCGTCCAGCCGCTCCGGCCACTAGGCGTCTCGCGCCACCACCTCCGCCAGCGGATCTTCGGTCTCCCGCAGCCACGCCACCAGCGCCTCCCGCATCCTCTCCCGCACCCGAGCCATCACCCCTTCCCCTTCACCTGCCCGGTTCTGCAGCTCTGCCGGGTCTGTCCACGTGTCGTACAGCTCCTCCAGGTCCCCCCGGTTCCACGCGTACTTGTAGCGCGGTCCCACCACGCACCACGTCTCCACCACCCCTTCCCCCGCGTACGGCTTGTACTCGCTGAACACCGCCCCCGCCGCCGGATCGCCGTCTGCCCCCTGAGCCTCCCGCGCCCGCCGCGACGCTGTCCGCCGCCACCGCCGGGAAGACGGTGCTGGTCGTACCCTCCAGGAAGGCCAGACACCAGCGGGGGCATCGAGATTCTCCTCGATGCCCCCGCTGGCGAACGATGCAAGACGGCGAGTGCCTTGCGAGAGGTGCTATTTCACCTCCACCGTGAACCCGGCGCTCACCGGCTCTCCGCCCCGCTGCACCTGGACCCAGATCCGGTAGCTCCCCGGCTCGTCGAACGTCTGGGCGAAACCCAGCTCCGGGCCGAAGGGCAGCGTCGGCGCCGGCATATCGCCCATGGCGCCCTTGCGGGGGACGCCAGGTTGGGCGTGCATGTGCATAACGTGGTGCCCGTCGGCGGATGCGATCGCGACGTGCGCGGCCGCGCCGAGGAACGTGCGCAGGTCACGCGCCGGCCGGCCGCTGCCCGCCTCGTCCACGCGGACCCGGAAGAGCGCCTGCGTCCCGGCGCGGATCTCCGCGGGCGGGCTCAGCGCGATGCGCAGACCGCCCACCTCCTTCGGCGCCAGGTCGAGCGGCAGGCTGCGCTTGGGCGCCGGAGCAGCGGCGATCCCCTGTGCCTCCATCGCCGCGGCGGCCATCGCCGAGCCGTGCGACTCGAGGTGCCGCTTGTCCTCCAGCTCGAGGCCTCCCCGGCGGAAGGTGGTGTACGCGAGGTAGTGGGCGTCGACCGCTGGCGTGAACGCCACCTCGTACACCCCGGGCGACACGAGCGCCGGATGGACGTGCTGGAAGTCGGCGAGGTCGGCCGAGATGAGGAAGGTGTGCATCAGCCGCTCGCGATCGATCGACAGGTCGGCCACCGGCGCCGACGTGCCCTCGTCGACCAGGTGGTACTGGAGCGTGGATGGCCGGCCGGGGGCGAGGTGCGTCGGGTTCGCCGCCAGATGCACCTTGATTCCGCTCGCCGTCGCCGCGGCCGGCTGGGGCGCGGCCGACACACGATCGGTCCAGCGCAGCAGCGCGCCGCCCAGCGCGAGCGCGACCACCGCCACACCGGTCAGGTAGGCCGCCTCGCCGAGGCGCGCGAAGAGCGACGGGTGCCGGATGGCCGCCGCGCTCGCGGACTGGCGGAAGCGCCGCAGGCGCAGCGAGTTCGTCACCACGCTGACGCTCGACGTCGCCATCGCCGCCGCCGCGAAGACCGGATTGAGCAGCTGCCCCGTGAGCGGGTAGAGCAGCCCCATCGCGACCGGGATGAGCAGCACGTTGTAGCCGAACGCCCAGATCAGGTTCTGGTGGATGGTGCGCATCGTGCGGCGCGAGAGCTCGATCGCCCGCACGATGCCGCGCAGGTCGCCGCCCACCAGCGTGATGCCCGACGCCGCCATCGCCACGTCGGTCCCCGTGCCGATCGCCACGCCGAGGTC
>DASTZM010000338.1:0-2149 GCA_035764305.1 Chloroflexota bacterium
GCCGGTAGCGCTGGCCGACTCGTGGCAGGACCCCCGCTTCGCGTACATCCCGGCGCTGATGGAGGAGCCGTACCACGGCTGGCTCTCGGTGCCGATCATCCTCTTCCGAGCGGGCGACCCCGGAGTCGGGACGGGCGCCTCGAACAAGCTGGTGGGCGTCATGGATATCGAGACGCGCGCCGTGAAGGAGTTCTCGCCCGAAGAGGTCGCCTTCGCGGAGACGGTGGCAGGGCAGATCGCGATCGCCATCGAGAACGCTCGCCTCTACGGGCTGACCGACGACCAGTTGCGCGAGAAGGTGCAACAGCTGCAGGCGCTGCAGCGCGTCACGGCCACGCTCGTCTCGACGCTCGACATGAGCGAAGTCCTCTCCATGGTTGCGCGCCAGGCCGCCCTGATCACGGGCACCGACATGGCGGGGATCTTCGAGCTGGACGAGGAGCGGCAGACCCTGAAGATCGTGGCGCACCACGCGCTCTCGCCGCACTACCAGCAAGTCGAGGTCACCGTCGGCGAGGGCGCGGTCGGGCTGGCGGTGGCGGAGAAGAAGCCCATCGTCATCGTCGACGCGCAGTCGGACCCGCGCCTGCGGCTCTCCTCGGCGGCCAAGTGGGTCGCGGAGGAGGGCTACCGCTCGATGTTCTCGGTGCCGCTGATCAGCCGCAACCGCGTCCTGGGCGGTATCTCGGTGTACACCCGCGAGCGGCACGAGTTCAGCCGCGACCAGATTGCCCTGCTGTTCACCTTCGCCAACGACGCGGCGATCGCGATTGAGAACGCCCGCTTGTACCAGGAAACCCGGCGTGGCCTGGAGATGAAGAGCACCCTCCTCCAGGAGATGCACCACCGCGTCAAAAACAATCTGCAAATGATGGCGTCGCTGTTGCGCCTCCAGATGCGGCGCACGAAGAGCACGGAGGCGGCCCAGACGCTGGCCGAGACGCACTCGCAGATCGAGAGCCTGGGGGCGGCGCACGACCTGCTCTCGACCGAGAGCTTCGGGCGTACGACGGTGGGGGAGATCGCGCGCCGCGTGGCCGACATCGCCGTGGCCGACCTCCTGCCGCGCGACAAGCGGATCGAGATCGACGCGAGCGGCGCGGGGGTGATGGTGGGTTCGCAGAGCGCGACGCTGCTCGCGCTGGTGCTCAACGAGCTGATCTGCAACGCGATCGTGCATGGGCTGGAGAACCGCACCAGAGGGCGCGTCACGGTCGCGGCGCGCGAGCGCGAGGACAGCGGCGAGGTAGTAATCGAGGTGTGCGACGACGGCGCCGGGCTGCCCCCCGACTTCGCGCTCGACCAGACGAACAGCCTTGGCCTGTCGATCATCCAGCGTCTGGTGAACGAGCAGCTCAACGGCCGCTTCGAGATCGAGCGCGCGCCCGCCGGTGGCACGCTTGCGCGCGTGACGCTCCCCAGCGCCGACTGACGCGCGCCTACAACGGTCGGAACGGGTTCAGCAAGTCGCGCGCCAGGAGCAGTGCGCCGAGCACGGCGACATCCTCTCCCAGAGGCGTCACAGTGAGGCGCCGCGGGACGGTCACCAGCAACGCAGACTCCTCCTGCACGCGCTCCTTCACCGCCGGGAGCAGGTAGCGCGCCCGCGCGAGCGAGACCGCGCCGATGAAGCTGACCGCTTCGAGCGGCTGCCCGAGCAGACACAGCGAGACGACGAGCTGGCCCAGGATCCTGCCGCAGTCGGTCCAGAAGACCGGGTCGTCGGGGATGTCGCGCGCGGCGGTGCCGCTGAATGTCGGATGCCGGTCGCGGTACCGCCCGGGCAGCGCCCAGCCGCCGAGGTAGCTCTCATAGCACCCGCGGTGGGGCCGGCCAGCGCACTCGGGACCGTTGAGGTCGACGACGCTGTGCCCCAGCTCGGTGGGACGCTCCTCGCCGTTCACCAGCAGGGCAACGCCGACGCCGTTCGAGAGCGTAATCAGCGCGCCGTCGTTGACCGACACGAGGCCGCCCCGGCGCTTCTCGGCCTCGAGCGCGACCTCGGCGTCATTTCGGACCATCACTTCGCACTGCAGCTGGTCTTCCAGCAGCACGCGCAGCGGTACCTCTCCCTTCCACTCTGCGCCGAGGTTCGCCGCGCCCGAGACGGTGCCGCCGCGCGCGTCGACGTGCCCCGGAGTTCCGATGA
>DASTZM010000339.1:0-2031 GCA_035764305.1 Chloroflexota bacterium
CGATGCCGTCCACGACCGAGATCGCGGTGTACCGCATGGTTCAGGAGGCGCTGGTCAACATCGCAAAGCACGCTGGCGCGACTCGCGTGGACGTGACGCTGCAGGTGCAGGACGGTGCACTGGAGGTTGTGGTGCGGGACAACGGCAGGGGGATGGAGCTGCCCACCAGCGCGCCCCCGGCGACGTCACGCGTAAATGGCGCCGCTCAGAGTGCGGCCGGTACCCGGCTCGACGAGCTGAGCGGCGGACTCTCCGCCGGGCTCGGCCTGTTTGGCGCCCAGGAGCGGATTTCGCTGGTGGGGGGCCGCTTCTTCCTGGAGTCCTACCCCAACGCGGGCACGACGGTGCGCGCTGTGATCCCGCTCTCGGAGACCAGCACCTCGGTGCGGCGCGACCGGAGCTGAAGCACCGGCACGCGCGCCGTGCGGAGCAGGCGCTCCGCGCTGTGGCCGAACCGCCACGGGAGCGCCTCCGGGAGTCCGAGCGCCAGCACGTCCGCGTGCTCCAACGCGGCGGCGCCGATCTCCTCCACGGCAGATCCCGAGCGGATCTCGACCTGGGCAGGCACGCCGTGTTCCTCGAGCCAGCGTGCGACGCGCTCGCAGTAGGTGGCACCGGCCGGCGAAAATCCCTGCGCCGGGATAACGTGCAGGACAGTCGCGCGCAGCGGGAGCGTCGCGCCGATGTGGACCACCAGCGGAAGGATCGCCTCCGCTGTTGGGGAGCCGTCCAACGGAACGAGCACGCGCAGAGGACGCGTACTCACGCCAGTGATGGCGCCGGCCTGTGCCGGCACGAACAGCAGCGGCAGGTCGGCATGGCGCGAGAGCGCCAGCGCTCCGCTCCCGACGGGCCCTTGCACGTGCGCGATGCCGTCACCTGCCAGCCGGGTGGCGGCGACGACGAGGTCGGCTCGCTCCAGCGCTGCGATGTCCAGCACCGCATTGCACCACAGTCCAATCGGCGCCGCGACGACGACGTGGAGCTGCGGATAGCGCTCGTGGAGCCGATGCGCGCACTCCTCTAGATACGCGTGCGCCGCGCCCATGCGCGCGGCACGCACACCAGAAGGCCCCTCGCTGGGGCGCGACCGGGCGGAGACGGGCCGCACGAGCGAGAGCCGAGCCCCGAGCCGGGAAGCCAGACTCGCCGCGACGGGAAGCGCGTCCTCCGCCGCGGAGGAGCCGTCCAGGGGTGTCAGGATGGAACGGACCATGGCGCGCTTCCGATCGCTCTTCTGAGACAAGGCTAGTCCCATCCCGCAGTGGGGCCATCGGGGATTTCCCCCGATCTGCTCCGCCGCGCTGACACGGTATGCTCCCCGACAAAATCGGATGACCGACGAGCGGGGGCGGCTGCGGGTGTTTCTGGCGGACGACCACGGGGTGCTGCGGGCGGGGCTGCGGCTGCTGGTGGACGGGCAGCCGGACATGCGGGTGGTGGGGGAGGCGGCGGACGGGCGGGAGGCGGTCGAGCGCGTCGCGGCGCTGGGCGGCGCGGCGGGGGTGGACGTGGTGGTGCTCGACATCGGCATGCCCAACCTCAACGGGCTGGAGGCGCTGCGCCGCCTCAAGCGCGAGCACCCGGGCCTGGCGGTGCTGGTGCTCACGATGCACGCCAGCGAGCCGTACCTGTTCCAGGTGATCCAGGCCGGCGGCGCGGGCTACGTCCTCAAGCAGAACGCCGACGAGCACCTCCTGGGCGCCATCCGCGACGCCCGCGCCGGCAAGCCCTTCCTCTACCCCACGCTCGAGGCCCGCCTGCTCACCGACTTCGTCCACCGCGCCCGGCGCGCCGGCGAGCGCGCCCACACCGCCTTCCTCGCCCTGACCGAGCGCGAGCGCGAGGTCCTCGCCCTCGTCGCCCAGGGCTACACCAACCAGGAGGTCGCCGACCGCCTCGTCGTCTCCGTCAAGACCGTCGAGACCCACCGCGCCCACATCATGAGCAAGCTCGGCCTCCAGACCCGCGCCGAGCTCGTCGCCTACGCCCTCCGCGAGGGCTACCTCACCCCAGAAGCCGCCGAACCCT
>DASTZM010000340.1:0-7921 GCA_035764305.1 Chloroflexota bacterium
CCTGGCCGCCGTGGAGCGCGCCCTCGAACTTGAGGATCTTGGTGCGACCGGTGAAGACGCGCGCGAGGCGCATAGCGTAGAAGGTGGCCTCGGAGCCGGTGGAGACGAAGCGGACGGCTTCGGCGCAAGGGACGGCGTCGACGACGCGCTGGGCGAAGTCGATGACCTGGGGGTTGAAGAAATGGAAGCTCACGCCCCGGTCGAGCTGCGCTTTGACGGCGGCGGTGACGCCGGGGTGGCCGTGTCCGAGGAGGAGAGGACCGGAGCCGAGGTGGCAGTCGACGTATTCGCGGCCGTCGGCGTCCCAGACGTGGGCGCCTTCGCCGCGGGCGATGACGACGGTGGCGTCGTCGGGGATGGCCCAGGAATGAAGGGTGCCGCCGCCGAAGAGGCTCCGGGCGCGCTGGACGAGGGCGCGGGTCGTGTCGCCGGTGGCGAGGGTGGGAGTTTGCGGTGTGGAGGGTGAGGTGGTGGAGGCCATCGCTGGGGGGCGATGGTACAGGGCTTCTCCGAGGCTACTCGTTGCCCCAGGGGAGAGAAGGGATGCGGAGTTTTGGGTCGACCTCAGAGAGGGTCAGGCGGCGTCCGCCGGCGGCGCTGGAGGCGTGGATGGCGAAGCCGATGGCGGAGGCGCAGTAGGCCTCCGAGAGGTCGCAGGCGGTGGTGGCGCCGCTACGGACGGCGTCCACGAGGTCTGCGACGGCGGCGGGGCCGGCCTCCCAAGGCTCCGTCACGGCGGGGGCTTCGACAGGGACAGGGGTGGGTACGGAGCCGGCGGAGGTGTCGTGCTGCCAGAGGTAGGGGGCGCGGGCATCCTGGAGGAGCAGGAGGCGGCCGCGGTCGCCGAGGATTTCGAAGGCGGGACCGGGGCGGCCGTCGGGGGTGACGTAGACGGTGACGCCGTTGGCGAGCGCGATCTGGGCGCGGCCGGAGGGATCAAGGCGCCGGGCGGACGTGGGCGGGTCGGCGGAGACATCGTCGACAAAGCCGGAAACCCAGGCGACGTCGGGGTCTCCGGCGAGCATGAGGGCGGCGTCGTACCAGTGGCAGCCGTGGTTGATGACGTTGGCGAGGCCGTAGGCGATGATGGTCTGGACACGGCCGAGGGCGCCATCGACGATGAGCTGGCGCGCCCAGCGGTAGCGGGTGGTCCAGCGGCGGTCGAGGCCGAAGGCGAGGGGAATGTGGGAATCGCGGCAGGTCGAGACGATCTGGTCGACCTCGGCGAGGCTGGTGGCGAGGGGCTTGTCGCACAAGATGCCTCGGACACCGGCGTCGGCGGCGCGCGCGATCTGGTCGGCGTGCATGGTCTGGCGGGTGGCGATGCAGAGGAGGTCGGGGTGGACGTCGCGCAGCATGGCGTCGAAGGCGTCGTAGGCGGCGATGGGCCGGTCGGGGGAAGACCAGCACTCGACGAATTGCGTGCGGGTGTCGGCGCCCTTGTCGAAGACGGCGACGATCCGGGTGTCTGGGACCGCGTCGAAGGCGGCGGCCCAGTTGTGGCTGCCGGGCTGCCGGCCGAGCATGCGGTGGCAGCCCGCGATCGCAACGCGCAAGGCGCTACTTCATCAGCTTGACGTCGTCGTTGAGGAACTGCTGCGCTTTCTGCTGGCCATCGGCGAGACCGGCCTTGGGGCTGACCTGCTCGGTCATGATGGAGGTGATGGCCGCGGTCAGCGCGCCGGTGATGTTGGCCCAGTTGGGGAGGGTGGGCCAGCGCCAACCGTTCCCGGCGAGGTCGACGAAGCCCTTGAAGGGGGCGTCGGTCTTGAGGTAGTCCTGCATCTCCTTGGACTCGGCGACGCCCTTGCTGACGGGGATGGAAGTGGCCTTGATGCACATCTCGGCCTGGGCGCGGGTGCTGTTCATGTACTTGGCAACCTGCGCGGCGGCGGCGCGGCGCTCGGGCGGGACATCCTTGAAGATGATCAAGTTGTGGCCGCCGTTGGCGGCGAAGACCTGCTTCTTCGTGGGGTGGACGGGCATGTGAATCGTGAGGAAGTCGGGGGCCTTCTGGTCACGCAAGACCGGAATGCGGTACGGCCCCTGGAACTCGAAGACGGTGTCGTTCTTGGCCAGGCGGTACTGCTCGTTGAGACCGGCCTTGCCGTCGGCGGTCTTGAGGTTGATGCCGCGCTTCACGAGGTCCTGCATGTGCTCGACGACCTGGAGCATCTCCGGGCTGTCGAAGGTGATGGTCTTGGCGTCCTTGGAGATGACGCGGTTGCCCATCGTGCCCAACCAATAGAGGTAGCTGCCCCACTCGGCCGAGAAGGGGATGATGCCGGGCTTGACGAACTTCGCGGCAGCGGTCTTGAAGTCGTCCCAGGTCCAGCCCTGCTTGGGGGCGGCGACACCGGCCTGCTGGAGGAGGCCGGTGTTGTAAATGACGGCCTGGTTGTTGGTGTAGCCGGGGATGGAGATGAGCTTGCCGGCCCAGGAGCTCGAGTCCATAAAGGAGGGAAAGATGTCGGCGCGCTGCTTGGCCCACTCCTTGTCGCCCTTGAGCTCGGTGTCGACGTCGATGATCATGCCGGCGGTGTAGAACTCGGCCGGGAAGTAGTAGGCGATGTAGTAGAGGTCAGGCGGGGTACCGGCAGAGGCGAGCGCCTTGAGCTTGTCGTTGGGTGTGCTGGCTGCAGCATCGGTTGTGTTGACGGTGATCTTCTGGGTGTTGGTCTTGGTGAACTCCTCCAGCAGCGCGACGCGCGTAAAGCCTTCGGGGCGCGCCGCGGTGTTGCTGTCGTTGTGCATGAAGTTCACGGTGACGGGGCCGCTGGTCTTGGCGGGAGTGGTCTCACCGCCGGCGCCGCAGGCGGCGAGGACAGAGGCGCCGAGCGCGGCGGCGCCACCACGCAGGACCGATGCACGCGTCGTCGCTGTGGCCAGCCTGACCATGGGTTGTCCCTTTCCTTGTCTGTGCGGCTACTGGCCGCGCTGGCCGCCGGGCTTGGTGACCCAGCCGGTGGGATTGACGTCGATGGCGATGCCTTCGGGGGTGTGCCACTTGCGCTCGCCGACCCAATGAGTGGGCGTGCCCTCACGGTTGCCGTAGGTGCGGTTCCAGTCCGCGAGCTCGGTGGCGCCGAGCGGGGCGATGCGCGCCTCGGTCTCCTCCAGGTTGTCGACCTGGATGCCGAAGTGGTGGAGGCCGGGGTGCCCGCCGCCGTAGCGGTCGACTTGGAACTTGAGGAGGGTGACGTTGATGTAGCTGTCGGTGACGATGGCGTAGTTGTTCTCGGGATGGCGCGCGACCTCGGTGAAGCCGAAGCCCTGGATGAAGAAATCGGCGGTGGCGCCGGGATCCGTGGTGGTGATGCCGATGTGGCGGATCATGGGTCTGGTCATGGCGTGCTCCTACGTCACCTGCCTGGGATGTAGACGCTGCGGTCCTGGATGGGCAGCGCGACGCGGGTGCCGCCGCGCAGATGGGATTCGACGAGGCCGAACTGGACCTCGACGGAGTGCATGGTGACGTCGATGTTGCCCTTCGTTCTTTCGCCCGTCTCGAGCTGCCGAATGATGTCGCGGATGGTGGAGACGGTGGGGCTGTCGCCGTGCGGGGTGTAGGTCTGTTCCAGGCCGGGGGTCTGGAGGACGCCGCCGCGTCCTGTCTTGGGGGAGCGCCAGGTGGCGAAGCGCTGGCCGTTGTCCCAGGCGTAGGCACGACCCTCAGTGCCGACGACGTCGACGTCGAGGCGGCCGTAGGGGATGAAGCTGGCTTCGATCCCACCCTTGTAACCGACGCGGTAGAAGCTCGGGTAGGGGCTGGCGTAGACCTGTCCCTGGGGCGGGAGGAAGCGCTTACGCTCGCGGTCGTAGGTGGGGAGCGCGCGGGAGCCCGCCTCAGGCGTGCCCGGCTCGATCAGGCGACCTTCGACCCACTCAGGCACGGGGTCGCCGATGAGCATGGCGACGGTGTCGAGCGTGTGGGGGTGGTGGGTGATGAGGTCGGTGAAGAAGTACATCGCGGCGTACTTGGGGGCGCCGATCTCGCCGCGGGCGATGGCGTCGGCCAGCTGACGGAAGCCGCTGTGGTGGCGCCGCATGGCGCCCCAGTTGAAGGCGACGTCGTGCTTGCGGACGGCGGCGGCGATGCGGTCGGCTTCCTCGAGTGAGGCGGAGAGGCCCTTTTCGGCGTAGATGCCGCGCACGCCGTGCTCGGCGGCAAAGATGATGGGCTCGGCGCGGGCGAAGGAGGGAGTGGTGACGCTGACGATGTCCGGCTTCTCGCGCTCGATCATCGCGCGATAGTCGGTGTACGCGTTCTGGGCGGGGATGCCGTAGCGGTCGGCGAAGCGCTTCAGACGCTCTTCGCCCCGGCTGGCGACGGCGACGAGGTGGGTTTGCTCGATGTGCTGGTAGGCGCCGGCGTGGCTGTAGGGCTTGTGGAAGGAGCCGTCGGCGATCTCGTCGTCGATGAACCCCCCCATGCGGCCGGCGCCGATGACGGCGACGCGGTAGTTCTTCCCGGACCCGCTGGACGCTGCGATGGAGGCCACTCTAGCATGGGTAAAGCGTTTGCGCAACCGCTTTCGCGTTGCTAGAGTGGCGCGGACAGGCATGACTACAGCCGCGAAGACGTACCGAGCCGCGATCGTCGGGTGCAGCCGGATCGGGGCGTTCATCGACAACGAGGTGATGGGACGCAGCGACATGGTGCTGCCGTATTCACACGCGGCGGGGTATGAGGCGTGCGAGCGGACGGACCTGATCGCGGGGGCGGACTTGCGGGAGGAGGTGCTGGAGGCGTTCGGGGGACGCTACGACGTGCCGGCATCGCACCGCTACACGGACTACCGGCAGATGATCGAGCGCGAGAAGCCCGACATCGTCAGCGTGGCGACGCAGCCGGAGCAACGGGCGGAAGTGGCGTTGTTTGCAGTCGAGCATGGGGTGAGGGCGCTGTACTGCGAGAAGCCGTTGTGCGCGTCGTTGGAAGAGGCGGACCGCCTGGTGGCGGCGGTCGAGAAGCACGGCGTGGCGTTCAACATGGGGACGAACCGGCGCTGGCACCCGGCGTACGAGGTGATGCGAAACACGATCGCCTCGGGGGAGCTGGGAGCGCTGCAGGCGCTGATCGTCTACTCGGGGGGCACGCTGTTCAACACGACGTCCCACTACTTCGACCTGATCCAGTGGCTGAACGGGGACAACCCGGTGGCGTGGGTGCAGGGCTGGCTGCCGAAGGGGGAAGCGTCGCTTGATGGGGACGTGGTGATCGAGGACCCGGCGGCGGAGGGGATGGTGGGATTCAGCAACGGCGTGATCGCGCACATCCTGCGCACGTCGCTGCCGTCGGAGCACCAGGCGGTATTCGAGCGGGGCTCGCTGACGGCGATGAACAACGGGTCGGAGCTGGCGCTGCGGCGCATGGAGGGGGAGGGGAGGACACGGAAGGTGGCGGCGGCGCCCGCCCCGGCATTCACGCTGGCGAGCTCGACGCTGCGGCTGATCGAGGACCTGGTGCACGCGCTGGATACGGGAGAGGCGACACGCGGGGGAGTGCGCGTGGCGCGCGAGAACATGCACATGATTTTCGGGATGATCGAATCGGGACGGCGGGGCGGCGTACAGATGAAGCTGCCGCTGGAGGACTGCCGGCTGGTGTTCAAGCGGCGCAACGTGCGGCCGGGGCAGCCGCGGTATGCGCCGGTGGAGTCGTGAGCTTCACGACATGAGCGCGACGATTTACGACGTCGCGAGGGAGGCGGGGGTGTCCGCGAGCACGGTGTCCCACGTGATCAACGGGACGCGACGCGTGGAGGCGGAGACGCGCGAGCGGGTGCAGGAAGCGATCGCGCGGCTGGGCTACCAGCGCAACGCGCTGGCCAACGCGCTGGCGAGCGGGCTGCGCGGGCGGCGGATGCGCACGCTGGGGCTGCTGCTGCCGGAGATGTCTAACCCCATCTCGGTGGACATGGCGCGGGGCGTGGAGGCGGTGGCGGGGGATGCGGGGTACGGGCTGTTCCTGTGCAACACGGACGCGCAGCCGAAGAAGCAGCGGGCGTATATCCGCATGCTGCTGGAGCACCAGGTGGCGGGGATCCTGGTCAACCCGGTGGACGATACGGCGGAGGACGTGGCGCGGCTGCACGAGCGGGGCATCCCGCTGGTGCAGCTGGGATACAAGGTGGCGTCGCCGCCGCTGGACTCGGTGCGGCTGGACTACGCGATGGGCGGGCGGCAGGCGGTGGAGCACCTCGTTTCTCGAGGGCACCGGCACATCCTGGCGCTGCTGGCGAACCCGGACGCGGACCATCCGGTGACGGCGGAGCGGCGGCGGGGATTCGAGGCGGCGCTGCGGGAGGCGGGAATCGAGCCTGATCCGGCGTTGGAGCTGGCGACGGCGAACCAGGTGGATGAGGCGCGAGAGGCGGTGCTGGGGCTACTGGCGAAGGGGAGCGCGGGTGGGGCCGTTCGGGGGAAGATGCCGTTCACGGCGGCGGTCGGCTTCATGCCGGGGGTGACACTCGGGCTGCTGGCGGCGCTGCGCGAGAGAGGGCTTTCGGTGCCGGATGACGTGTCGGTGGTGGGGTTCGGCGACGCGGAGTGGATGCGTGCGTTCCCGCCGCCGATCACCGCGGTGGACCAGCCAAACTACGACGTGGGGCGCGAGGCGGCGACGCTGCTGCTGGGGCGCATCGCCGAGCGCGAGCGGTGCGCGGCGGAGGAAGCCGGCGACCATGCGGCCGCCGACGCGGCGGCGGCGGACCCGGAGATACGCTACGTGACGACGCGGCTGATCGAGCGCGAGTCGGTCGCGCCGCCGGGCTGAGCGTCAGCCCACCACGGGGTTACGCAGGACTCCAAGGCCGGTGATCTCGACTTCGACGACGTCGCCGTCCTTGAGGTAGATGCCCTTCGCGCTGCCGACGCCGGCGGGGGTGCCGGTGGCGATGATGTCGCCGGGCTCCAGCGTCATGAACTGGGAACAGTAGGCGATGGTGCGGGCGATGGAGTGGATCATCTCGCCGGTGTTGGTGCGCTGACGCTCCTCGCCATTGACGCGCGTGACGAGGGTGAGGTTCATCGGGTCGTCGATCGCGTCGGCGGTGACAAGGTAGGGGCCGATGGGGCAGAAGGTGTCGGGCCACTTGCCGATGAGCCAGTCGAAAAACTTGGCGCGGTCGGCGAGCTCCTTGGGACGCTCGAAGCCGGGGTCAAGCTTGCGGCCGGAAACGTCGTTGACGCAGAGGTAGCCGCCGATGAAGGAGTAGGCGTCCTGCTCGGCGACGTGGAAGCAGCGCTTGCCGATGACGACGCCGAGCTCGCCCTCGTAGTCGGTACCGGCGACGGGGGGGCCGGGGATGCGGATGGCCTCTTCCGGCCCGATGACGGACGTGACGGGCTTACAGAAGACCTCGGGCAGGGGGGCGTCGGCGACGGGGGTGGCGCCCTCGCGGCGGTGGGCACGGTAGTTGCCCGCGAGGGCGAGGATCTTCCCCGGGTGCATGAGCGGCGCGCGCAGGGTGACATCCGAAAGAGGGATGGCGCCGCCACGGCCGAGCGCTTCGTCGGCGGCCTTGCGCGCGCCGTCGGGGCCGGTGTTGAGGAGGGAGCGGACGTTGGGAGCGATCTCGAAGACGCGATCGCCTTCAAGGAGGCCGGCGCGGGGCGACTGGCCCGGGGTCTGGTACGTGATGAGCTTCATGACGTGGTGACGGTACCGGTTGGGGCGGTGTTGTGTGCGCTCTCCCTGGGGAAGCGGCGTCGGAGGTTGCCCTCGCCGGCCTCGCGGACGTGCGCCTCCAACTCGTGCGCGGCGGCGGATGGGTCGCCGGCGGCGAGGAGGGTAAGGATGCGCTCGTGGCGGGCGACCCAGTCGGCAATCTCGGCCTCGGAGAGCTCGCGCGGGGCGTCGCCCCAGGTGGGGAGGAGCAGCCACTCCGCGGGCGCGAGCATGGCCCAGGAGCGGCTG
>DASTZM010000341.1:0-3951 GCA_035764305.1 Chloroflexota bacterium
GCCGGAGGCGCTGGCGGCGGCGGCGTTGGGACTGCACTTCACGCGGCTGCCGCTGGGCGATGCCGAGCCGCTTGAGCGGGTGGAGGCGGCGCTGCGCCGCAGTCCGCTGTCCCAGCACGGCGCGGCGCTGGAGGAGGTGACGCGGGTGCTGCGCGAGGCGGGGGATGAGGCTCGCCTGCGGACCGCGGCGGCGGCGCCGCCGGAGGCGACAGCGGTGGGGCCGCGCTTCGCGGACACCTTCGAGCACGTGACGGCGGGGGACGCGGCGGCGGTGCTGGCCGCGACGCAGGCGTACGACCTGCCGTGTCTCGAGCTGCTTCGGTGGCGCGAGCGGTTCTCGTGCCGGCTGTTCCAGGACCGAGCGGAGCTGGCGGCGTACCTGGCGGGGACACCGGAGGTGGCGCCGGCGGAGAGCCGGCTCCCGGCGGCGGTGCTGGTGGACGAGGAGACGGTGCTCGCGGTGTCGCGCTACGCGAGCGTGCTGCCCGAGAAGGGGCTGGTGATCGTGAGCGAGTACGCCACGGCGCTGCGGCGGCGGGGCGGCGAGTGGAAGATCCGCGCCGTGCTGGAGACGGACTATGAGGAGAAGGCGGCGGTTGGCGAGGCGGCGGCGCGCGCGGAGGCGGCGCGGTATCTGTCGCGGCCGATGAGCGACTCCGAGCGGCTGGCCCGTCTGACGGTGGCGGCGGCGGGGCACGCGCTGGTGGAGACGATATCCCGGCAGGCCACGCGGCCGGTCCAGGACGCAGGGCAGGTCCAGGACGCGGGGCCGGAAGGGATGGGGCAGCGTCGGGGATCGGAGGCCAAGGGGCAGCGAGTGTGCGTGGTGGGCGGCGGCGCCGCGGGACTGAGCGCGGCGCGAGAGCTGGAGCGGCTGGGGCACACGGTGACGGTCCTGGAGCGGGACGACTCGATCGGCGGGAAATGCGGCTCGCTGTTCGCGGACGGCCGGTGGCACGACCTGGGTGCGCATCTGCTGAGCAACCAGTGCCGGCGGGTCTACGCGCTGATGCGGGAGGTGGGGTGCGAGGCCGAGCCGCTCCCGCCGATGCGGCTGTTCGATCCGGTGGCGCGCCGCATCGGCACCGACACGACCGCCGCGTATGACCGCCAGGCGCTGCTGGATCACCGCGCCGCGCGGCGCGAGCTGTTCCCCACGATCCACGAGCCGGGTCTGGCGCACGGGGGCGGCGCGCTGGGCGAGCCGGTGGCACCGTGGCTGGCGAGCCACCGGCTTGCCGCCATGGCGGCGCTGGAGACGAGCTTCACGGCGGCGGGCTATGGGCTGCTGCGCGACCCGGAGCTGGCGGCGCTGTACTTTGCCAAGTACGCCGACGTCCTGGGGTTGTTCGCCGAGGACCTCTCGGACGCGGCGCCCGAGCGGTTCACGGTGGCGGGGGGATTCATGGACCTGTGGCGGCGCGTGGCGCGGCGCCTGCGGGACGTGCGCTGCGGGGTCCGGATCGAGGCGGTGGAGCGGGACGCTTCAGGGGTGCGCGTACACACGGAGGAGGGCGTGCTGGAATTCGACGCGCTCGTGCTCGCGCTGCCGCTCGATACGACGGTGGACTTCCTGGACCTGGCGGCGGAAGAGCGGAAGCTCTTCTCGCGCATCAGGACCAACGACTACTACACGATCGTGGCGAGCCTGTCCGGGCTTCCGCGCGACGGCTTCTATCTGGTGAAGCACCAGCGCGACGGCGTCCACCTGACGGTGGCGCCGGGACGCATCACGGCGTTCGAGCATCGCTATGCCTCGAGCGACGTCTACGTCTGCTGGGCGTACGCCGACGCGTCGATCGACCCAACGACGCTGCAGCGGCGGCTGCGGGAGGACGTGGAGGCGATGGGTGGGTCGGTGGAAGCGATCCACGCCTACCGGCGGTGGCGGTTCTTCCCCCACTTCGGCGCGGCCGACGTTGCGGCGGGCGCCCACGAGCGGCTGGAGGCGCTGCAGGGGCAGCGGCGCACGTACTACACGGGCGGGCTGCTGGGATTCGAGCTGGTCGAGCCGACGGTGGCGCACGCGCAGGAGACGATGCGCCGCCACTTCGCGGCCGCGGGGGCGGCACCCGAGCCGCAGCGTGTGGCTGCGGGGACGGTCGCGGCGCAGGTGGGTCAGGCGATGTCAGCGCCACCGCAGGCACCGCAGGCACCGCATGCACCGCAAGTACTACAGGCGCCGCAGGCGGCGGCGGCCGTCTCGACCGTGGTCGGTGGGGCGTTCGAGGCGGACGCCATCGAACGCTGGCTGGTGCGCCGCGTGGCGACGGCGCGCGGGATCCCGGAGGGGGAGATCGACGCGCACGCGCCGCTGGAGCTGTACGCGCTGGAGTCGCTCCAAGTGGTGGGGCTGCTGGCCGACCTCTCGGACTACCTGGACTGGCGGGTCACGCCGTCGCTCTTGCTCGAGTTCCCGACGCTGGCGGGGGTGGCGCGGCACCTGGCCGAGACGGTGGCCGCGGCTGGGCCGGCGACGGTGGGAGTGGCACCCGCGAGCGGGCACAGGCAGCAGGGCTCGGGGCCGCTGCTGAAGCGACTGGGGCGCCTGTTCCGCTCCAACTAGGAGGCTACGCGGGCGCGGCGCCGAGGCGGCGATCGAGGCAGGCGGCGAGCGCCGCGACGTGTGGCGGGCGCAGGCAGCTGTTGTGGTTTCCGGGCACACGGTCGACCGCGACGCGGCCGCGCACGACCTTGCGCCAGCGCCCTGCCTGCTGGAACGGCCGCGCCCAGCGGGGCGCCTCGGGCAGGACGAGGAGGGCATCGCCGCCGTAGGGCGCGGGCGTGGCGTGCTCGAGCGCGTTGACGTGCGCCGCGAGGCCGGCGTCGGCGACCATGCGCGCGGCGATCTGGCCAGCGCTGCCGAGACGCCGTGCGTTGCGAGTGAGCCACCCGCCGAGCAGGCGGCGCGCGGCGCGGTGCGCCGCGGCGAAGGGGCGCGAGATCCCGCACGGTGCGTCGAGCAGGACGAGCAGGGGGACGCGGGCGCCGGACGTGACGAGCGATTGCGCGATAAAGAACGCCATGAGCCCACCGGTGGAGTAGCCGAACAGGCGGTACGGGCCGTCTGGATGCGCCGCGCGGAGGGCGCCGACGTAGGTGGCGACGTAGCCGCCGGCGTCCGACGATGGGGGCGGAACCGGGGGCTGCAGCGCGTAGATGGGGAAGTCGCCCTTCAAGAGGCGGGCGAGCTGGGTGAGCGCCATGAGGTCGCCGTAGCCGGCGGTCACCATGACGAGCGGCGGCGCATCGCCCACTCCAGCGGCGGGGCGCAGTGGCACGAGCGCGGGGACCGGGACATGCTGGCGGTCGGGCACCACGCCGCGGGCGTCCATCGGTGCGGGCAATGCTAGCCGCCCATGGCGCGCCGGCGGCGGCACGGCCAGGCTGTAGCCTATGGCTCCGAATGGCGCCCGCGGCGTTCACGCTGATCGATCTGCACGAGGCGCTCGACGCGTGCGCCGACCTGCCGCCCGGCCTGGTGCTGGACGATCCGGAGATCACCCTGTCCGACCTGGCGATCGACTCGGCGGGCTGGCTCTCGCTGCAGCTCGAGCTGCATGACCGCTACGGCGTGCGGATCGAGGAGCGGGACGTGGAGGGTGTACGGTCGCTGGGCGAGCTGGTGGCGGTGGTCAACTCCCACCTACGGCGCGCCGGGCGATGAGGGCAGCGCGGGTGAGGGCAGCGCGGGTGAGGGCGGAGACGAGCCTGGCGCTGCGCGGGCGGCGGGCTCGACAAACGTCGTAGCGAGCACCAGGCCGTCGACGAAGCGGCAGTCGACGCGCAGCGCCGAGCCTACGGGGAAGCGCTCCCCGGCCGGGAGGCGAAGCAGCGCGTCGAACGCGTCGTGCGCGGGGAGCCAGCGCAGCTCGGCAGCGAGGAAGTCCAGCCACACGCGGGTCAGCGGGTAGAGCGCCTTGAAGATGGCTTCCTTGGCGCAGAAGATCA
>DASTZM010000342.1:0-2431 GCA_035764305.1 Chloroflexota bacterium
GCAGGTGTAGTCGGAGATGTCGTAGCCGAAGTCGGCCATGGGGGAGGGGAAGATGGGGGAGAGCCAGAGGGCGTCGACGCCGAGCCAGCGGAGGTAGTCGAGGCGCCGGCGGATGCCAGCGAGGTCGCCGGTGCCGTCGCCGCTGGCGTCCATGAAGGAGCGCGGGTACACCTGGTACACCACGCCGCGCTGCCACCAGGCGGCTGCTGAGTCTTTCATGGCGTGTCTCCTGGCCTCGCCGGGCGCGGCGCGCGCGATGTCGTCACGCGGTAGGACGCCGCCACTGCGCAGCGGCGCCGGCGGGACGCGAGTGGTACGCAGCGGCACGGTCATCCGTCGCGATGCTCCCACCCACACGTTTCGGCGCGGGTGACTAGCGGTCGCAGGTGGGTGAACGCGCGACAGGAGTCGGTGGGGGAGCGTGGGCCGGTGCAACCCTGCAGTTACCCGGCGTCACGTTGGGCTTAACGACGGGGGAAGAGACTAGGAGTGCGGCCGGGTAGGGCCGCACGTGGAAGGAGGCCTGCCACCGATGGCTATCGCGGATAAACCGGTCATGAAAGATGGGGAGACGAGCGTGCCCGTGAAGACGGCGGTGCCGCCGCTGCGGCGGTGGGACCCGCTGGATCTGTTCGGCACGCTGCAGGACGACCTGGAGCGGTTCTGGCAAGCGGGCTGGCCGTTCCGCGGCCGGCTGCGGCTCTCGGCGCCGCCGCTCCCGCGGCTGACGGCCGCGTGGGCGCCGCGGGCGGACGTCTATCGCAAGGACGGCGGGCTCGTGGTCAAGGCGGAGCTGCCCGGGATGACGAAGGACAGCATCCACGTGTCGCTCGAGCAGGGCGACCTGACCATCAGCGGCGAGCGGCGCGATGAGAGTGAGGTGAAGGAGGACGACTACTTCCGCTGCGAGCGGAGCTACGGCAGCTTCTACCGACGCTTCGCGCTGCCGGCGGAGGTGAAGGCCGACCAGATCACGGCGAGCTATACCGATGGGGTGCTGGAGGTCTTCGTCCCGACCCCAGTGGCCGAGCCACCGAAGGCGGCCCAGATCCCGGTCAGCTGATTCCGCCCGAGCGAGTCGAGCTAGTACCGGGCGTCATCCGGCCGCGCGCGTGCGCCGCCGCCGCCGGCGGGCGGTACGACGAGCACGGGCACGCGCGCGGCCTTGACCAGCGCGGCGGTGAGGCTGCCCAGCACGAGGCGGCGCACCCCCGCGCGCGCGTGCGTCGCGAGGGCGATGACACGGGCGCCCGATTCGGCCGCGTGCCCCAGAATGGCGTGGGCCACGGCGTGCGACTCCGCGACCAGCGCCGCCGTGCGCACGAAAGGCAGGTGGGGGTACTTGTCAGTCAGGGCGTCAGCGCGCTCGGAGAGGGCAACCTCGGCCGCGCGCTGCGTGGCGGGTGTGCCGTAGCCCGGTGCGAGCAGCAGATATTCCTGCGGGATGACTCTGACGAGGGTCATCCCGGCGCCAATTGCCGATGCGAGGGCCGCTGCCGGGCCGAGCGCCGCGTCGGCGAGCGCGGAGCCGTCGAGGCACACCAAGATGGTGGCCGGCAGCTCGGCCGTGTCCTCGGGCGCAAGGCGCACGCTGCGGCCGTCGAGCGCGGCGGCGGGGACGAGCAGGACCGGCACGTGACCATGCCGGATCACGCCGTCCGCGACGCTGCCCACGACGGCGCGCCGCACGCCGACGCGGCCGTGGGTGGTCATGACCACGAGGTCGGCGTCGCGCGTGCGGCGCAGCGCGGTCAGCACGGCCTGCGCCGGGTCCGGCGCCTCGCCCTTCGCCGGCAGGACCAGCAGCTCGTCGGCCCGGACGCGCGCGTCTCGCAGCTGGCCAACGGCGCGCTCGAGCAGCACGCGGCCGTCCGTCTCGCCGAGTGACAGGGCGGTCTGGGGATCGACGTCTGGCACGCTGACCGGCGCGATGGCGTGCACGACCAGGACGGGGGCGCCGGTGTGCGCCGCGATCTCGGCAGCGGGCGCAAGCGCGGCGGCAGCGAGCCGTGAGCCGTCGAGCGGCACGACGATGCGGCGGAACGTGGTGCCAGCGCCCTCCGCTCCGGGATCCTCGCCGGCCGCCGGCGTGCCAAGCAGCGGCTCCAACTGGGTCGTGGCCATATCCATCACCTCGTACAGGGGACCGGGTGCGCCCCCACCATCTGAGTAACCTGGGCAGGCCGTGGGCGCACGGTCGGTGCGGCCTGCGGGCGGACAAGCAGCAGTGGCAGCGCGGTCAGCCGCAGGACATCGGCGGCGACGCTGCCCAGGAGCAGGCGCGACAGGCCGCCGCGGCCGTGGGTCGCGAGGGCCACGAGGTCGGCGTGCCATTCGGCGGCGACGTCGGCGATTCCCGCCGCGGCGCTGCCGGGGCGCACCTCGGTGGCGATGGGGGGCGCGCCGCGCTGTGCGCGCATGGCGGTGTAGG
>DASTZM010000343.1:0-6483 GCA_035764305.1 Chloroflexota bacterium
TTTTTCGAGAACACCTTCTACTGCCGCCGTTGCGCAGGCATGGCATCCAGCAAGACCTGCCCTCATGACACGCAGCACCACGTCTCGCTCAGCGGCACCAAGGTGCGGGCTATGCTCCAGGAAGGGCAGCTGCCGCCGCCCGAGTTCTCCCGCCCGGAGGTGGCGACGCTGCTCGTCGAAGCCGCGCGCGGAGCGTCCCATGCGCGCTGACAAGACTAAGATCGTCTACATTGCCGGCTCGGGCCGGTCCGGCAGCACCTTCCTCGACGGCGTGCTCGGCCAGGCGCCCGGGTTCTTTCCGGGCGGCGAGCTCCGCAACATCTGGAGCTGGGGCACACGCCACACCGCCCGGTGCGGCTGCGGCGAGCCGTTCCACAGCTGCGACTTCTGGCAGCAGGTCTTCGCCCAGGCGTGCGGCGGCTTCGACCGATTCGCCAGCGGCGCGGCGTATCCGCGCGGCTACCCCGATCTGCGCCGGAAGGATATCCCCAAGCTCCTGCTGCATCCGCGCGACCGGTCATTTGACGAACTCATGGCGGTCCACGCCGAAAGTCTCCGCGCCCTCTACACCTCCATCGCCCGCGTCTCCCACAGCCGCGCCATCGTCGACTCCTCCAAGCGCTTCGAGTACGCGTACGCGTTGGCGACCATCCCCAGCTTCGACGTGTACGTCGTCCACCTCGTGCGCGACAGCCGCGCCTACGCCGCTTCGGAGCTGAAGTGGGCCGCCAGGTACGCCGGAGCGGCCTACGCCCAGCCGCGCAAGCTGCTCGCCGCTCGCGCCGCCGCCTGGGTCGGGAACCAGGTGCTGTCGGAGCTGCTGCGCAGCCGCCCCGTCCGCTACCGCCTGATGCGCTACGAAGACTTCGCGTCCGACCCGCGCGGCGCCCTCGGGCAGATCGCCGAGTTCATCGGCGAAGACCTCAGTGGTCTCCCCTGGGTCGACGATCGGTCGCTGGAGTTCTCCCCCAAGCACTCCGCCCTCGGCAATCCCGTGCGCTTCCATCAGGGAAAGATCGACATTCGTCTCGACGCCGATTGGCGGGAGCGGATGGAGCCTGGCCATAGGGCGCTCGTCACCGCCCTCACCTGGCCGCTCCTCTGGCGCTACGGGTACCTGTCCGCCACCTCGACGGACCAGCCATCCCACATCGGCAGGCAGGTCGCGGCCGGCCCGGCGGCTTCCGGCACCTAGCGCCGCGCACACATGACCCGGCTTCGCCCGGCCTCTGCCGGCGCGCCCGCTGCGACCTCCCCAGAGCCGGCGGCCCGATGACTCAGACGCTGCTCGGCTTTGCGGCCGCTGCCCTCCTGCTGGCTCTCAGAACGCCCGCCTTTGCGTTGCTTCCGCTGCTGCTCGTCGAGCTGTCCGTCGCCAACGAACCGGTGCCCGGCCTGGGCTTCAGCGCGCGCATCGCCGTCGTCCTGGGAGCCACGCTCCTCGCGTGGAGAACTGTCGTCCGCGGCGTGCGCGCGTCGGGTGGCGCCCTCGCGCGCGTGGCGCTCCCAGCGCTCGGCCTGATCGCCCTCGCCACCATCGTCAACCTCATGTATGAGGACGCGGACTACTCGAGCAAGTACCTCCGCTTCCAGTTGGCCCAGTTCCTTGTCCTGGTCCTGACCGCGACGGTCCTGCGTGACGAGCGCGATGCACGCGCGGTCGGCCTGTGTGCCCTCGCCCTCGGCGCTGTGACCGCGGGGGCCGCCGTCTGGCAGGTCTTCGCACGCTCGTCCGCGCTCTACGGCGCCGGTTCCCCCAAGGACATCGCGGAATTCAGTGGCCGGGTGATCGGCCTGAGCACGTCACCGGTGCAGCTCAGTAAGCACCTCGTCTTCCTCCTCGTGTTCCTGCTTGGTCTCTTGTCCTCCATTCGACTGCGCCTTTCGCCTGGGCCTCTCCTGCTCGTCGCCGCCGCCGCGCTGCTCGCCTCGGGGCTGTACTTCACGCAGACCCGCTCTGCCCTGCTCGCGCTGGGCATGGGCCTCCTCGCTATCGCTCTTCTCATCACGGGGCCGCGGCGCCTGCTCATCGTCGGTGCCATCGCTGCCGCCGGCGCTCTCTTCGCCATGGGCCTCTTCGGCGCCCGCTACTACCGCGACGCCGACACCGACCGGAGCGCCGCCGGACACCAGGCCCTTTGGAAGGTTGGCTTCGTCATGGCGCTCGACCAGGGCTGGACCGGCATCGGCCACCTGCGTTTCGAGGAGCTCTCCACGCAGTACCTCGACGCGATCGAAACCGAGGACGTGACCGTCGACGACCAGGCGTCAGGCGCGCGAGCCGTGGGGAAGCAGCGCCCGCACAACGACTTCTTGAATGTCTGGATCTCCTGGGGGATCCTCGCGTTGGGACTCTATCTGGCCCTGATCGTCGGCACCATCCGCAACTACCTCGCCGCGGCAGAACGGCCAAGCCCGCTCGTCCGCGGCCTCGCCATCGGCGGTGCCGCCGGCCTCGTCGCGTACGCCTTCGACTCGGCCTTCCACAATTCCCTGGACACCAGCATCTGGCTCTGGGCGCACGCGGGCCTCTCCGTCGGCCTGCTCCGGCTCGACATCTATGGCGGGCCCGCCATCCAACGACTCCTGCGGCCGCGCGCCGCCTCGTCACACGGCGGACGGTCCACGCCGCCGCGTCACCGGCGCACGCGCCACGCTGGCGGGCCCCGTGGCGCGTCCGGGCCCTGGCGCTCGATCGCCCTCGAGGCGGTGCAGAACGTGGGGAGCGGCCATGCGCGCTAGCCCACCGGCCGCCATGACTCCGGCACGCCGCATTTGCATCGTGAGTGAGGATCTTTCGGGCCCGGCTGACGAAGGGACCAAGAAGTTCGCCCTCTCGCTCGGCGCCGCCCTCGCGCGCACGCACCACGATGTCGCCGTCTTCACGACCGGCGGGTCCGGTCCGGCGCCCCTTCCCGGCGCGCGCCTTGCGCGCGCTCCCCGCACGTTCCTGAGCCGTCACCTCTACGCCGCCTTGGCGACACACCGCCCGGAGGTGCTCGTCTACGCCGCGCGGCCCTCCACCACCTTCGCTTCATTCGTGCGCGCCGCCGTGCTCCGCGCCTACTGCCCATCCGCCACCGTCGTCCTGCTCGGCCTCCAGCCCCGCCACCACGCCGGCTGGCAGCGGCGCCTCATCGGTGCCCTCGCTCCGCAGCTCGTCTGCGTGCAATCGCCCGACAGCGCACAGTACCTGCGCGACCTCGGCTGTACCACGGAGCTACTCTCCAGCGGCGTCGACTTGCACGTCTTCCGCCCTGCGCCGCCTGCTAGGCGCCGCGAGCTGCGGGTCCGGTACGGCCTTGACCCCGATCGACCCGTGGCCCTTCACGTCGGCCACTTGAAAGCCGGTCGGGGCATCGGCGTGCTCGCCGATCTCGCGTCCACGGGCGTCGCCCAGGTGCTCTTGCTCACCAGCACCAGCACCGCCAACCAGGCCGACTCCGACCTCGAGGCGCCGCTGCGCCGCGCCGGGGTTTCTCTACTCACCGAGTTCCAGCCCCACGTCGAGCAGCTCTACCAGCTCGCCGACTGTTACGTCTTCCCCGTCGAATCCCGCGCCGACGCCATCGAGATCCCACTCTCTGTGCTTGAGGCATTTGCCTGCGACCTCCCGGTCGTCACCACCCGCTTCGGCGGCCTGCCCCGCCTGTTCGAGCGTGAGAAGTCGGTCGGGCTGACCTTCGTCGACTCCAACGCCCGCCTCGTCGAGGAAGCGTCGCGCATCTGCCGCTCAGGCCTGGCTGGCCGCGCCGGGACGCGCTCGCTCGCCCTCCCCTATGCGTGGGACGCCATCGCGCAGCGCCTCATCGACTCTGCGCTGCCGTCCCCCAGCGCCGAAGCCCGACTCCACCCCGTGATGGTGCAGGCGTAGTCGAGATGCGCGTCGCCATCGTCGGCTGCGGTCAGATCGCCGGGTCTCATCTCGCCGCCCTCCGGAAGGTCGACGGCGCCGAAGTCGTCGCCGTCTGCGACCGGGACGCGCAGCGCGCGCGACACACCGCCGAGCTCGCGCAGGCGCGCGCCTACACCGATCTCGACGCCTTGCTGCGTGCCGAGCGCCCGGATGCCGTCCACATCGTGACGCCGCCCGCCAGCCACGCCCCCCTCGCCATCCGTGCCATCGAGGCCGGCTGCCACGTCCTCGTCGAGAAGCCCATGGCCCTCAGCACGGCCGACGCCGATCGCATGATCGCCGCCGCCCGCGCGCACGGCGTCAAGCTCTGCACGAACCACAATTACCGCTTCAAGCCGTCGATCCGCCGTGCCACGGAGCTCGTCGCCCGCGGCGAGATCGGGCAGGTCCTCTTCGTCAACAGCTACTACGGCCTCTCTGACGAAGGCGCCGACTTCGACGGCGGCGGTGGTGGGCATTGGGCCCAGCGTCTCCCCGGCGGTGTGTTCACAAACTTTCTGCCGCACCTGCTCTACCTCCAGCTCAGCTTCCTCCCCGGTGTCGACTCCGTTGCCGGCGTGGCGCTTGGTCGCGGCCGCGAGCCCGACGCGCCTCCGACCGAGCTCACCGTTCTCCTCCAGGGGCCCCAGGCGGCGGGCTCCATGACCTTCTCCACGCTCGCCAAGCCCTACGCCAAGTTTGTCGAGATCTACGGCACCACCGGCCTGATTCACGCCGACCTCGTGCGTGAGGTCTGCGTCGTGCACCGCCACCGCCGGATACCGCGCCTCCTGTCGAAGGCGCTCTTCAGCCTGGAAGCGAGTACGCAGCTCGCCACCGGCATCGCCGCCAACACCGCCGGCGTCGCCACCGGCCGCATGCGGAACATGCCCGAGCTGCCCATCATCTTCCGCCACTTCTACGACAGCATCCGCACCGATGGCGCCCCACCCGCGCCCGGCGAAGAAGGGCGCGCCGTCGTCGCTCTCATGGAGCAGATCTGGGCGCGTTTGCCCGCGCCCCCCAGCCCGGCCGCCGCTCCCAGCGTCGTGTCCGCGCCGCTTCCCAGGACAGCCGTCGAGCGACGCGTCGTCGAGGGCGGCGGCCTGCCTGGCAAGATCCTGGTCACAGGCGCGTCGGGCTACCTCGGCCGCCATCTCGTCGCGGCCCTCGGCCGCTGTGGTGCGGATGTCGTCGCGTTGGTCCGGGACGGCAGCCGCGCGCCGCGCGAGTTGGAGCGCCACGCCCGTGTCGTCGAGGGCGACCTGAGCGCTCCCGCGTCGCTTGAGTCGGCTATCCGCGGATGCTCTCTCGTCTTCCACTGCGCGGCCGTGACGCGGAACAACGCGCCGTGGTCGGAGCACTACGAGACAAATGTGCGCGGCTCGAAAGCCCTCTTCGAGCGAGCGCTCGCCGCCGGAGTGCGGCGCATCGTCCACGTCAGCTCCATCATCGTGTATGGCCTCGACCAGCGTCGTGGGGGAGCCGTCGTCGACGAGACCGCGCCGTACGCGGAGCCCCGCGATTCGTCGGCGTTTTACCTCCGTTCGAAGCTGGAATCCGATCGTCTGGCGCTCGATATGCACCGCAAAGACGGGCTCCCCGTCACCGTGATCCGCCCGGGCATCATCTTCGGCCCCGGCGGCGGCAGAGCGATCGGGCGGGGACTCCTCCAGCTCGGCCGGCTCAGGCTCACAATCGGATCGGGGCGCAACGTCCTGCCGTTTACCTACATCGACAACCTGGTGGATGCGCTCCTGCTCGCCGCCACCAGCAGCGCTGCCATCGGCCAGGCCTACAACATCGTGGATCAGTCCGGCCCCACCGCGCCGAGCGTGCGCGACTGCGCCCTCCTGGCGTCCGAGCTCGAAGGTGAGCCGATTTCCCTGGTGCCCGTGCCCGCCGCCGCGTTGACCGGCGCCGCCCTCCTACTCGAGCTTCGGCAGCGCCGCGCCGGCTCCGACGTGCCGCCCAGGCTGTCACGCTTCGTCGTGCGCAGCGCCGTCTGCGACCTGCGCTACAGCAGCGCCAGGGCCCGGCGCGATCTCGGCTGGGAGCCGGCTGTGTCTGTGCGCGAAGGGTTGAGCAGGACCGTCGGCGCCGCGCCCGAGCCGCCGCCCACCTCGGCCAAGACGCCCGGCAGCATCGTCGAGCCTGTCTCGACAGTTGTTGCATCCCCATCGCGGCCCGCGCCGCCGGCCGCGCCCCAGATGGTCGAGGCGCTCTGATGGGCTCGCCCCGCGTGCTCGTCGTCGCCTGCGCCTACCCAACCCCCGCCCATCCCTTCTACGGCACCTACGTGCACGATCAGGTGCAGTCGCTCCGGCGCATCGGCGTCGATGTCGACGTGCTCTTCATTGACGGGAAGAGCAGCCGCTGGAACTACCTGTGGGGCATCGTCCGCCTCTGGCGCCGCCTCCTCACCGGTCGCTACGACCTGATCCATGCCCACTACGTGTTGGCCGGCATCGTCGCCCGCGCCCAGTGGGGATGGCGCGTCGTTCTCACCCACCACGGCCCCGAGGTGCTCGGCTACCCCCGCTGGCAATCGCTGCTCTGCAAGCTCGTCACGCCGCTCTTTGACGAGG
>DASTZM010000344.1:0-2354 GCA_035764305.1 Chloroflexota bacterium
CTCTAGCTAGACGAGCCGAACTACGCGGAACGCAGGGCAGGGGCGGCGCCAACAAACGGCTCGCCGGCGTGGGCAGCTCGTGGGTGCTAACCTCGATTCCCGGTGCGGTAGTTGAGTTGAGGTCTGGTGCCGCCCGGTCTGGTCATCGGGGTGGGAAGCGGAAGCGCAGGCTGCGGCCGTTCCACCAGGGGATGGGGATGTTGAGGTCGGCGTAGCCGGCGTCGATGAGCACGGGGTGGTGGCTGCGCAGGTTGAGCGCGCAGGTGACGGTGTCGTCGGTGATGTGCAGGGTGCCGCCGGTGTCGAGGAAGTGGCGCCAGATGGTATCCGGGGTGGCGGTGGCGTAGCGGGGTAGTTGGCGGGCGAGCAGTCGGTAGAGGTTGCCGGCGAGCACGGTGAGGGTGGTGTCGAGGTCGACGTTGAGCGGGACGGCGCTGGAGAGGGCGTCGAGGTGGAACCCGCCGAGGTAGGCGTCGAGCTCGTTCTCGATGAGCATCCGTTCGGCGTAGCGGGTGAACAGGTCCTTGGCCGGGGTGGTCAGCTCGTTGGTGATCAGCAGGGTGGGTTCGTCGCGGCCGATGTTGCGGATGGCGATCTGGCGGACCTTCGCGTCGATGCCCTTGAGGGTGATCATGTCTTCGTGCAGGTGGGGGCGGCGGTAGCGGCCGGACCGGGCGATGGTGGCGTGTTTCCAGGCGGTGGCGGGTAGCGCGGCGAGGCGGGCGAGCTCGGTGCGGCCGCGTTGGCGCAGGGTCAGCCAGGCGATGCCGCGGGCGGTGAGCTCGTCGAGCACGGTGTAGGTGGTCAGCTGGGAGTCGAACACCAGCAGGCCGGGGTCTTCCCCGGTGGCCGCTTGCCAGTAGTCGGCGAAGGCGATGATCTCGCGGGCTTGTTCGGCCTTGGTGATCTCGGCGTTGGCGTAGACCATCTCGGTGCTGGTGTGGTCCTGGGCGAAGAAGGTGAGCACCGCGCGGGTGCGCTGGGAGCGTTTGGGCACGTAGTGCTTTTCCAGGACGCCGTCGCCGTGCCCGTCTCTGGGGTCGTCGCCGTGGTGACGGATGGCGTGGAAGTCGCAGTTGAACCCGGCCTGCCCGGTGGCCAGCCCGAGCGTGCGCAGGGCGCGGACCAGCCCGGCGAGCAGGCGCTGGTTGGACTCGCGGCGGACCCGGTAGGAGTAGCTGCCCAGGTGGGTGGCCTTGGGCAGGGCGGTCAGCCCGAGGGCGGCGGCCAGGCCGAGGTCGTCGGCCAGCGCGCCGAGGTGGTGTGTCCGGGCGCGGCGGGCGCACTTGGCCAGCAGCAGCGTGGCGATCGACTGCCAGGCCGAGAGCGCCCGGGTGGCCGGGTAGCCGCAGCCGGCGACCAGGTCGGAAAGTCCGAGCTCGGCCATGGCCGGGAACAGCAGCAGCAGCCCGGCGTGATCGCAGGCCAGCGCGGTGTCGGCGGGCCAGCCGGGCGCCGGGCCGGCCTTGGTCCCGGCCAGCCGCGATGGGCTGCCCCGGTGCTGGTCGTCGCGGCGCGGCAACCGGGGCAGTCCCGCCGCGGACAGGATCTGCCACACCGTCTGCGCGGAGACCGGCAGGCCGTCGGCGGACAGGGCCTCGGCGATCTCGCTGACGCTGTGCTGCGCGGCGCGCAGCACCAGCACCCGCTCGCGCAGCGCCCCGGTGGCCTTGCGCGGGCCCTTCGGTCCGGGCTTGGACTCGGTGAACAGGCTCAGCTTCCCCGATCGCAGCAGGGTGGCCATCTGGTGCACCGACGCGGTGGAGTAGCCGAACTGGTCGGCCACCTGCGCCGCGGGCATCTCGTGGACGAAGTAGGCGCGCAGCGCCTCGTAGCGGCGCTGCGCCGCGCCGCTGGGCTGGAGGAAGAACTCCGCGCCCGACCTCAACAGTTCTCCTGAGCGGTCACGCGATAACTGTAGGGCTGTAGCTGCCCGCGCTGTGGCCGCCACGGCGGCGACACGCCGGTTCTACGTGCACGAACCTCATGCTACCCGGCAACGCCGCTGGAGATCAGCCGGAGCGCTGTCCGAATCCCGCGGCGCACCGACCATCAGCACGTTCCAGAAGATACGTTGAGGAAGCCATGAGGACACCCCCGTCACCAGCACATACGTGACGACCCGGGCCCGAACAGCGCAAGAGGCGGGCTTCAGCCCGCCTCCCGGGAATCGAGGTTAACGAGTTGCGGAGCAATCCGGAGGGGCGCAAGCCATGGCCACCGCGAGGGGTCACCGCGCGCGGTTCGCATCGGCGAGCCACGCTCAGCCGCGGCCGCTGTGGTGCGGTCGTCCTCAGGTGCTCGGTTTCGTATCCAAGTGCGCGGCGTTGCCCGCATCCCCGTCTGCCACCGCC
>DASTZM010000345.1:0-2169 GCA_035764305.1 Chloroflexota bacterium
GGAGGCGATGAGCGCCGCCGAGTCGGACGCCCTGCGCCGGCGCGAGAGCTCACCCAAGATGGCGCGCGTGTCGACGGCGGCGGTCTCGATCGCCAGCGCGTTGCGGAACAGGCGCCGTTTGAGCGCCAGGACCGCGCCCCGCAGCCCGGCGCCAACGCGCCAGCAGCGCTCGGCGACGGCAAGATCACAGGTTGCGAGATTGAGCTTGTCGAGCTGGGCGACGATCTCGCCCTCCTCCCAGCCGGGGACGCCTGCCAGGAAGTCACGCGCCGAAACCGGCTCCAGGTGAGCCGGCAGCTGGAGCCGCAGCGCCTGGGCGGCGTCTACCGGCCCTTTGACGTCGGGCACGGCGCGACGCGGACCGGCGGCGGGCATACGGCCCAGCGGCGCGCCGGTGCGGCGCCGCTCCTCCAGACGCGCCAGGAACCACCGGTTGAAGCCGTTGTCGGGGGCGACAAACAGTCCTTCGCCTACCAGCACGCGCTGCCAATCGCCGGCCAGCGCGCCGGCCACGGCATCGTGCGCCGCCGCTCGGTCTCCCTCGGCCAGGTCGCCGGCCTGGGAGAGAAGCCCCTGTCCCACCGCGGCCAGGTCTGTGGACGCGCGCAGAAACATCTGCTGGAGGCGCGCCGGGGCGGTCTGCTCCCGGTCGGCGGTGTCGAGCGAGACCTTGCAGTCGGCCGCTCGGAGCACGGCCCGGCCGCCGGTGGTGCCGACGAGCAACAGGTCGGGGGCGGAGACGCCCGCGCGCTGCAGCATCGGCCCGATGGCGCGGTCGGCATCCAGCGCCAGCAGGGCGGTGATGGTGGCGGTGTGGCCGCCGCCGAGGGAGGTACGCCAGGGAAGGCGCTGTCTGAGACGCGCCGGCGCTGTCGCCTCCCAGCGCTCCCCGATCAGCCGCGAGGCGTTGCCCCAGTTGCCCAGCCGCCGCGCGAAGTCCTCGGCATCAACGCTGGCTGGACCGTGCTTGCCGACCGAGAGAAAGGGGTGGGGTGGCTCGGCGAGAGGTGGCGGGACGCGCAGCTCAACGTCTTCTGCTGCGGCCGCGGTCGGCACCGCCGCGATGGTAGCCTCCCGGTGCGGTCGGGCGTTGCGTACACGGAATGACTGAGCCCCCACAGCCCTCCCTGCGACACGTGCTAGTGGCCGGCGGCGCCGGCTTTATCGGCTCGTCCTTTACCCGGAACTTCCTCACCTGGCACCCCGACTCCCACGTCACCGTCGTCGACAAGCTGACCTACGCGGGCAACACGGAGAACCTCGCGCCGGTGTGGGACAACCCGCGGTTTGCCTTCCGGCAGGCGGACATCTGCGACTTCGATGCGGTCGCGCCGCTGGTGGCCGAGGCCGACGCGGTCGTGAACTTCGCAGCCGAGTCCCACGTCGACCGCAGCATCCTCGATCCGGACGTGTTCGTCCGGACGAACGTGATTGGCGTCAACACGCTGCTCCGTGCGGCGAAGGACGCGTGGTCCGCTCCGGAGCTGGCCATGAAGCGCTTCCTTCAGGTCAGCACCGACGAGGTGTACGGGCACGTTGGCGAAGGGGCGACCGACGAGCAGGCGCCGCTCAAGCCGCGCAACCCGTACAGCGCGAGCAAGGCGGGCGCGGAGCTACTGGCGTTCAGCTACCACACCAATTTCGGCCTCCCCGTCGTGGTCACGCGCGGGGAGAACACGATCGGCCCGTACCAGTACCCGGAGAAGGCGACGCCACTCTTCATCACGAACGCGATCGAGAACAAGCCGCTGCCGATCTACGGCGAGGGGAAGGCCATCCGCCACTACGTCTACGTCGACGATCACGCGGCGGCGATCGACCTCGCGCTGCGTAAGGGGATCCCCGGCGAGGCGTACAACATCGGGAACGACGAGGAGGTCAACACCGTCGAGCTGGCACGGTGCATCCTGGAACTGCTGGGCAAGCCCGAGTCGCTGATGCGCTTCGTGCCCGATCGACCGGGTCACGACTACCGCTACAACCTGGACTACCGCAAGATCGTGAGGCTGGGCTGGCAGCCGCAGTCCAACTTCGAGCGCACGATCCAGGCGACGGTCGAGTGGTACCGCGAGAACGAGGCGTGGTGGCGCCGGATCAAGTCCGGCGATTATCAGGAGTACTACAAGCGCCAGTACGCGACGCTGGCGCCTGCCTAGCGCCGGCGATGGA
>DASTZM010000346.1:0-2147 GCA_035764305.1 Chloroflexota bacterium
CGAGCACCGACAGGTGGTAGTCCACGTGCCCCGTCGACGCGATCCCCATCGCCTGCCCGATCTCCCGGTTCGTCGGCGGCCGGTCGTGCTGCGCGAGGTATCCGGAGATGAAGTCCAGAATCTGCCGCTGCCGCTCGCTCAGTACTTCCATAGCTTCCTTACCGATCTAGGACGAGTGTTCTAGGACCTGCGGCGATTATAGGACCGTCCCTTCTGGGGTGTCAATCACGCGAGATGCCTCACAAAGAATCTGACTATGGGCGTGTGACGCTGCCTCACAAGTCATCTGACTTTCCGGACGCGAGGAGGCCGGGAGACGATGACCCGCAGGGCGCAGCGAGTGAGGCGGCAGAGCAAGCACGACTCGGCGGCGGCGGTGCAGCCGCGCGACCTGAAAGCGACCAGACGAGAGCGGGCGAAGCTGCTGGACGAGTTCGTGGCGAGCACGGGGTACCACCGGCGCTACGCGCTGACCCTGCTGCGGCATGGGCGCTTCCCGTCGCGAGACAGCCCCGTGCCGCCGCCCGCGACGCTGCGCCGGCCGGGGCGCCCGCGCACGTACTCGTCGGTGGTCGTGGGGGAGCTGCGGGCGGTGGCGGAGGCGCTGGGGTGGCCGTGCGGCAAGCGGCTCGCGCCCTTCTTGGCCGAGGTGGTGCCAGTGCTGGAGCACGAGGGCGTCCTTCGAGCGACGCGCCACCGCCCCGAGGTCCGCGCCGCGCTGCTCGCCATGAGCGCGGCGACCATCGACCGGCGGCTGCGGCCCTTCCGCCTGCAGCGCGACCCGCGGAACTGGCACGGGCTGGGCGGCACGAAGCCCGGCGCGCTGCTCAAGACCCAAGTCCCGGTGCGGACGTACACGCGGTGGGCCGACCAACGCGTCGGCTTCTGCCGGGCGGTGCGAGATCGACCTCGTGGCGCACTGCGGCGTCTCCGGGCACGGCAGCTTCGTCAACAGTCTGGTGCTCACGGACCTGGCCACCGGGTGGACCGAGTGCGCCGCACTCCTGGGCAGCGCTGGGGAAGAGCCAGCGCGCGGTCGTCGACGCGTTGGACCGTCTGCGGATCCGTCTGCCCTTCATCCTGCTGGGGGTGGACAGCGACAACGGGAGCGAGTTCCTCAACGCGCACCTTCTTCGGTACTGCGAACAGCACAAGATCACCTTCACGCGCGGGCGCCCCTACTGGAAGAACGACCAGGCGCACGTCGAGCAGAAGAACTGGTCGGTGGTCCGCAGGCTGGTGGGCTACGACCGCTACGACACGCCCGGAGCGGTCGCGCAGCTCACCCAGGTCTACGACCTACTCCGGTTGTGGACCAACCACTGGCAGCCGGTGCGCAAGCTCGTGGAGCGGACCCACGACCGGGCGACCGGCAGGACCGCCAAGCGCTACGACGCCGCGGCGACCCCCTACCGGCGCCTGCTGGCCGCGGTGGCGGCGCAGGGCCCCAACGCGGAGTTGGCCCACGCCAACCGATTCACGCGACTCGCGGGCGAGCACGCGCTGTGGGGCCCGACCATCCTGCGCGCCCGGCTGGCCGCGGCGCTCGCCCGCCTCACCCCGCTCGCCACCCGTCCGGCGGCGTGGCCAGGCACGGCCGCCCGAGCGAACGCGCCCTCGGCGGCGGCGGCCGGCTGACGCCAGCGGGACCACCCCGCGCGCCCGCGCGGCGCGGGCGAAACGACGCTTGCGGAACCGAGGAACGTGAACGACACTCAGACCACGACCAGGCTGACTTCTGAGGCACCGTCGGGCCGCCCACAGTCAGATCCACTTCTGAGGCATCACGTCACCGCACTCTTGCGGCTGGGGCAGCGCGGCGCCGATACTGGCACCCTGCGCGTTGCTAGTCCACCCTCGCCCGACGTTTCTGCTGCCCCGGCCGCCGCCGCGGCCGAGGGGCGCGCGATCTTCGCCTCCCACGAAGGGGGCGTCGCCGCTCTGTCTGGTCGTGGAGGGTGCCACCGCGCACGCAGCAGGCCGCGACGGCGGCTACGCGGTCGAGGCGCAGCCCTGGCTTCCACTCGACGGCGGAGCCCGCGTCGAAGACGCTGCCGGCTTCGCCATCGGCGGCTCCATCTGGGTCACCCGGGACCACGGCGGTGTCTTGAGGTCCTTCGGCGGTCGACCCGAGCCGTTTCAGCAGT
>DASTZM010000347.1:0-4717 GCA_035764305.1 Chloroflexota bacterium
GAACGCGCTGCTCGCCGAAGTCGTGCTTCCCTTCACGGAACCTGGCCGCCGCGTTGAGCGCGCGGACGTCGGCCCACGTCAGATCGGCGACGGCGCCCGTGCCGTCGGTCGTCCGGTCGACGGTGGCGTCGTGCATGAGGACGATCACGCCATCGGCGGTGGCACGCAGATCGGTCTCCACGCCGTAGACGCCCAGCTCCAGCCCGCGATCGAACGCGGCGAACGTGTTTTCCGGTGCGTGGCCCGCCGCGCCGCGGTGGCCGATCACCTTGAAGCCGACCTCGCCGGCGCGGTGACGGGGCTCCCACGAGTGGGAGTGGGCAAAGACGTACGGCGCGAGCCGCGGGTCGATGCGCTCGGCGGTCACGTGTGATCCGGACGGCTCAGAACGGCTCCGGACGGCTTGCGACGGCGCGTGGCGACGTCGTCCATGTGCAGAGACATGGCACGGGCGCGTGCCCGGTCGTAGCTGGTGAAGCCGCCGGCGATCCGCTCGCCGTTGCGCAGGACGGCGTAGCGCGCCCCGGCCTTCTCGACGGCCCAACCCGCGGGGAGGGAGCCGTAGAGCGCGCGCATGAGGCGCATCTCCGCGTCGCCTTCCATGTCCCGGAAGCGCGCGCCGCGATGGTGGGGCAGATGCGACTCGTCGGGCACGTGGGCGTGCGCGGGGTCGGGCAGGTGGCGCGCGTGCACGACCTCGGCGAGCGCGGAGAAGGGTGTGATCTCGACGGGGCCGTCGCCGTCGTGCAGACTCTCGGGGAGTGGGAAGGTCAGGCGCACGCGCGACCCTGGCTCGAGCGGCTCTCCCACGAGCATGCCCACGCCGCCGGCGGCGAGGTCGACGAGCGTGCACGGCACCCGGCGCCAGTCTTCGCCGGGCTCCTCGACCTCGACGACGAGCGGGTCAAGGTTGTGATGGCGCCATGCGACGCGCTCGGCCCGGCGTCGCTCGATGGTGGTGGGCTTGCCGTTGGAGTTGCTCATGCTTTACGTCTCTGGGTTCTCGGTGCGCTCGTCGTCCTCGCGCTGGGCCTGGTTGCGCCGGCGCAGGAAGTCCTCGAGCTCTCGCACGACGTCCTGCGGATCGACGTTGAGCGGTCCAGAGTCCTCCTGCTCGCGGCGCGCCTGCTCGCGGCGCACCTCGCCCGGCGCGAGGGCCTCCCCCTGCTGGTCGAACTGCGCCTCAAGCTGCCGTACGTGGTCGCGGAACTCGGTGCGCTCTTCCATGGCGGCGTTCGCCTGGCGCACGAGCGCGTCACCGGCCTCCTTGAGCGCCGAGAGGTCGACGTCCAGCATGAACAGCTCGCACAGCCGGCGGAGCAGCGCGTGCGAGAGGTTGGCGTTGGGGACGGGCAGGTAGTGGGGGCCGTTGCTGAACAGACTGGCGCAGGCGATCTCGGCTTCGCGGAACGCCTCGATCGCCGCGGATTGCATGCTGGATGGGCCCTGATAGCCGGAGAAGGGCACGCCCAGCGCCTCCAGGCGCGTGCGCAGTCGTGGCTCGGTGGCCCAGCCGGTGACGATGGGCGATCGCGAGTGCGGCACGTCGGCCCACGCCGAGCCGAAGAAGACGGCCTGGCGGACGCCGCAGCGCTTGGCGAGCGCGGCGAGCTCGCGCCCGTACGTGCGCCACTTCAGACGCGGCTCGGCGGCGAGGAAGAGGATGACGCTCCTGGGCTGACCTTTAGTCGCCGAGCCAGGACCGGGCAGGGTGACGAGGCCGGCCCCGGCGAGGAGGTCCGACGACGGCGGCAGGAGCGGCACTTCGCGCGCCGCCCAGAACTCCGCCTGCGGCCAGATCAGGACGCGATCGCGCGGCGGCACGACGCGGGAGACCGGGCGAAGCTCGACGAAGTCGTAGAACTCGTCGCCGTCCCACGTCGCGAGGGGCGGCGCGCCAAGCTTCTCGACCAGGAAGCGCACCGCGCCCGAGGCGCCCATGGAGGCGTCGGCCCAGCCCATGAAGGCGCCAACGAAGAGTGGATCGCGCAGACCCAGCTCCTCGGGCAGCAGCTCGAATGAGATTCCCATGGTCGCCTATAAGTCGCCTATGAGCGGCAGCGAACTGTACCCGGAGGCTACACGAGGTACTGGCTCAAGTACTGCTTGGCGAGCACCAGTCCGCGCTTGAACTTATGCACGTCGCCGCGCCACACCGGGTCCTCGTGCTCGATGGCGATGATGTGGTCGTAGCCCGTGTCGTAGAGCACGGTCAGGAACGCCGGCCAATCGACGACTCCCCACCCGGGAAGCCGGTAGCGCCACCAGCGTCCGCGGCCGGCCGACGTCTGGAACTGGCGGCCGTAGATGCCGTACTGGTTGCGCTCCTCCTCGAAGATCTCGGTGTCCTTGCCGTGGACGTACTTGATCTTGGAGGCGAACTGGCGCGCGGCCTTGAGGTAGTCGATCCCTAGCCAGACCAGGTGGGACGGGTCGAAGCAGAGGCCGAAGCGGTCCGACGGCAGCGCGTCGAACACGGTAGTCCAGGTCTCGGGCGAGAACATGAGGTTGTTGCCGTTGTTGGGCCAGTTCTCGATGGTGAGATCGACGCCGCGCTTCTCGGCCTCCTCCAACGCGGGGCCGTAGACCTTCTTGAAGGCTTCGAGCTGCTCGGTGGTGGGGATGGAGGTGTCGCGTCCGTGCGGGACCATGAGGCAGCCGACACCCTCGCCCGCCGCCCATGGGATGGCCTGCAGGACGTTGTCGCGAACCTTGGCCTGCTGCGCCTCGTCGTTCGTCCCCACGGGCCCACCGCCCACGTTGGAGCACCCGGGCTCCAGGCCGTGCTTGCGCGCGACGTCGCCGGCGTTCTTCTCCATCAGCGGGGGGTCGACGGCCTGGTAGCCGACGTCGGCGAGCCATTTCACGTTCTCCGCGTAGGGCTCCCGGCGCAGGGAGTCGATGAGCATGGCGCCCAGCTTCATGGAGTTGTGCGGTCTCCTTCTTCGGAGCGGATGCTACCGGTAGCACGGAGGAGCGTCTCCTGGACCAGGATCTCGTGCTCGAGTGGTCGGTCGGGGGGCCGTTCACCAAGCGCGATTGGCATGAACGCCTCCAGCTCGAGCTCGTAGGAGCGCTGGCGGGTAGTGCCGGCGAGGGGGACGACCTGGAGCCCCTTCTGGAAGCCGCCGCGGGCGGCGTCAAGCACGAGCCGCGCGCCGGTGGCGGGCTCCATCGGGTCCAGGATGACGCTGCCGCGGGTGCCATAGACCTCGAAGCGCCGGGCGGTGGGCTGGTGCTCCATGGCGGCGATGTCGATCATGGCGATGGCACGCGCGAACTCGTACACGCCGAGCGTGTTGTCCTTGAAGCGTGGGATGCCGGCGGTGGCGTCATTGCGCAGAAAGGAGGCGATGCGGTGAGGACGCTCGTCGGCGAGCAGCCAGAGCAGCTGATCGAGCATGTGACCCGAGAGGTCGTAGAGGATGCCGGCGTCGTGGGACGCGGCGATGGTGCCGCGGGTGAACGCGCCCCCCGCCTCGGGTATCCAGGTGGACATGTGCGCGCGGACGGAGAAGACGTCGCCCAACAGACCGCCGCGGACCCACTCGGCGAGGCGCTGAAAGCCGTCCTGATAGCGGAACATGTAGCCCATCTGGAGGTACACGCGGTTCGCGCGGACGGCGGCGACGAGCTGCTGGTAGAGACTCCAGTCGTCTCCGGCCGGCTTGTCGTACCAGAGGTGCTTCCCGGCGCGTGCGCCGGCGAGCGCCATGGGCAGGCTCTCGGCGTTCAGCCCCTCGATCGCCAGCGCCTGGATGGTCGGGTCGCCGAGCAGCTCGTCTTCGGACCGGAACCAGCGCGCGCCGGCATACGCGCGGTGCCCGGCCGCGGCCTCCCGGGCGGCCGGGTCGGGCTCGAAGACCCCGGCGAAGTCAACGGCCGGGTTGGCGCGCATGGCGGCGGCCTTCCCGGCGGCGTGGCCGTGGCCGACGCCGAACTGCGCCATCCTGATGATTGACATTGGGACAGAGTACCCCTCTTTCCCCTGAGTTACGGATAACGCACGCCGGTACAATCTTCTTGTAGATGCCCGCCCAAACCCCGAATGCCAAGAAGCGCATTCTGGCCGCGGACGACGATCCGGCGATCGTCGGGATGCTCGAGAAGTTCCTCAAGGCCGAGGGCTACTCGTTCGAGCCGGCCGCGTCGGGGGACGAGGCACTGGTCAAGGTACGGAAGAGCCAACCCGACCTGCTGCTGATCGACGTCAACATGCCGCCCGGCGCGAGCGGCATCGACGTGATCAAGAAGCTGAAGGAAGAGAAGGTCGAGATCCCGACGATTGTCTTCACGGCGGCGGGGACGTCGTCGATGGCGATCGAGGCGATCCAGCTGGGGGCGTACGACTACATCGCCAAGCCGTTCGACCTGGACGAGCTGTCGGTCACGATCAAGAACCTCTTCGCCCACCAGGCACTGGTGGAGGAGGTGCACGAGCTGCGTGACGCCGTCGCCGCGCCGATGGACGGCATGGTGGGGCGCCACCCGAAGATGCTCTCGGTCTTCACGACGATCGGGCGCATCGCGCGGTCGGACGCGACGGTGCTGATCATGGGGGAGACGGGCTCCGGCAAGACGATGCTGGCCGAGCAGATCCATCGCTCCAGCAATCGCCGGGGCGGGCCGTACGTGACGGTGGCTTGCGCCACGCTGCCTGAGACGCTCCTGGAGAGCGAGCTATTCGGCCACGAGAAGGGCGCCTTCACCAGCGCCA
>DASTZM010000348.1:0-6341 GCA_035764305.1 Chloroflexota bacterium
TGCCTGTTGTTCTTCGTCACGACGGGCGGGCACCTGGCCGGCGCCGTGCTTTACGCGATCGCCAACCTGTGCTTCGGCGCGGCGGTGGTGCTCTACAACGCGTTTCTGAACGAGATCAGCACACCCGACCGACGAGACAAGGTGTCGAGTCGCGGCTGGGCGCTCGGGTACCTGGGGGGCGGGCTCCTGCTGGCGCTCAATCTGGCACTGGTTCAGCTCGGCCCGCGCTACGGCATCCCGACAGGTCCGGCGGTGCGCATCTCGCTTGCATCGGCGGGGTTGTGGTGGGGTGGCTTCGCGCTGATCACCTTTGCGCGTCTGCGCACGCGGGCCGCGCCGCGGGCGCTGCCGCCGGGGCAAGGGGTGATCGCGGTGGGCTTTCGAGAGCTGGCGGGGACCTTCGCGGAGCTGCGCCGCCTGCCGCACACGCTGCGCTTCCTGGTGGGCTACCTGCTCTACAACGACGGCATACAGACGGTGATCGCGATGGCGAGCGTGTTCCTGGCGCAAGAGCTGTTTGTGGCGAAGGGCCGGCCGCCGAATCAGGGGTTCCTGATCCAGATCATTCTGATGGTGCAGTTCGTGGGGATCTTTGGGTCGCTGGGCTTCGAGCGTCTGGCGCGCGTAGTGGGAACCAAGCGCGCCATTCTGGTCTCGCTCGTGCTGTGGAGTGGCGTGGTGATCTTCGGTTACGCGGTGCTGGACACCGAGGCGCAGGCATGGGCGATGGGGGCGGTGATCGCGCTCGTGCTCGGCGGGTCACAGGCGCTGTCGCGGTCGCAGTTCTCGCGCCTGATTCCCGCGGGCCGGGAGGCGTCCTTCTTCGGGCTGTACGAAATCGCCGAGCGCGGCACGTCGTGGATCGGGCCGCTGATCTTCGGGCGGGTCGTCGCCGCGACGGGGTCTTACCGGGATGCCATTCTGTCGCTGATCGTGTTGTTCATCAGCGGTATGGCGGTGCTGGCCATGACGGACGTGGACGCCGCCGAGCGTGCCGCACTGTAGAGGCACGCGGCGCGACCTCCTGCCGGAGGCGCTGGTCGCGATCGGCGTGGCGGCGCTGGTGGCGGCGCTGTATCTGTCGTTCGCGCAGTACGGCTTCGACGTGCTCGAGGAGGGCTACTTCCTGTCCAACGCGCGCCGCGTGCTGGAGGGGGACGTGCCGTACCGGGACTTCAACACGCCCTACACACCAGGCATCTTCTATCTCTACGCGTGGATGATGGAGCGCGTTGGCGCCAACCTGGTGGCGCTGCGCGTCGTTCACGTCGCGGCGCGGTTCGTGTACGTGCTGGCGCTGTACGCGGTGGGGCGGACGATGAGTCGCCCGTTCTACGCCGTGCTGGCGCCGGCGCTGATCCTGAGCCTGGACACGATCCCCGGGATCTGGAGCCTGCATCCCGGGTGGCTGACCGCGCCGTGCGCGATTGTGGCGGTGGTCGGCGTAGGGCGATCGCTGCGTTCCGGGAGCGTGGTGTGGCTCGCGGCGTCTGGAGTGGCGTGCGGCGTCGCCTTCGCCTTCAAGCAGAACCTGGCGGCGTACGGGATGATGGCGGCGCTGTGGGTGCTGGTGGTGTACGAGCGACGCTTGCGGCCGTTCCCGCCCGACCGGGAGATCGGCGCGTGGCCGGCACGGTGGCTAGCGCGCGTGGTGCGCGGCGGCGTGCAGGCGGCGGCGCTGGTCCTGTTCCCGCTGGTGCCGATCATGATCGCGCTCCCCAACATGTCGCCACTGGTCGCGGGGAGCTTCATCGCGCCGTTGGTCGCGCTCTCGCTGGTGGGGCTCGCCAGCATCGCACGCGGGTCCGGGCGGACGCGGGTGACGTACGGGCGCGAGCTGGCGTTCTACGCGCGCCCCGCGGTGGTGCTCGGGGCGTTCGGCGCGGTGACGGCTTCGTGGTTTGTGCCGTTCTATCGCGCGCTCGGCGAGCGGACCGATCTGCTGGGACCGATCGTCGGGCGAATCGAGCAGACGGGCTACTTCCTGGGCATGTTGCCGCCGGGACCCGATCACGCGCGCGCGCTCGGCGTGACGCTGCTCCCCGCGGTGCTGCTGCCGGCGGTGGCGGTGGCGCGTCTGTGGAGCCGCACGGGCGTGGCGCTGGCGCTGCTGACGGGGGCAGTGGTGGTGGTCGCGACGGCGGTGGCGTCATGGGGGCAGCGGGACCCGTGGAACGCGGTGGACTGGCTGGTGGACCTGCGGGGTCTGGCGCAGCGCGCGGGATCGGTGGAGGGGGAAGGCGCGTACTCGACCGGCGAGCTGGTGCTCTACCTGCCGCTGCTTGCTTTCTGGGTGGGCCTGGCCGTGATGCTCGCGCGCCCGCGCGCGTCGCGGCAGAACCTGGCGCTGGTGTGGGCGCTCGCGGCGGGGGCGGCGCTACTCTTCAACCAGTACCCGCGGATGGACTCGATCCACCTCCTGTGGTCGGGTGGCGTGCTCTTCGCGGTGGGGGCAGCGGCGATGGAGCGTTGGGAAGGGCTGGCGCAGCGCGCGGCACCCGCGCTGCGGCGGAGCGGCGGGACGCTGGCGCTGCGCGCGGCGCTGCTCACACTACCGGTCACGGCCGCGCTGCCGACGCTATTCGCGCGCGTGGAGTACGGCGGGCAGTTCTTCCGGCCGGCGGCGCGTCCCGAGGAGCTGACGCGCCGGGAGGGGCCGTACGGTCTGCTGCGGCTCGACGTGGCGAACGACGAATCGCACCTCTGGCTGCCGGGCAAGGAAGCGCTGGACTATCAGGAGATCGCGCAGATGATCGGATTGCGGACGGCGCCCGGCGAGCCGATCTTCGCGTATCCCGCGATCCCGGGCTTCTACTACCTGACGGGGCGCCACAACCCCACCAAGTTCAACCACCTCTTCCCGGGCATCGCGAGCGAGGCGGAGCAGGCGGAGATGGTGCGGCAGCTCGAGCGGGTGAACTACGTCATCTGGGACGACGCCGGCGCGCACTTCTGGGTGTGGCCCGGCGTGAACGCGCCGCTGACCGAGTACATCCGCACGACCTACCGAATCGAGCGCTTCGTCGGGCAGTACGCGATCTTGTCGCGCCAGGCGGTGATCGATTGGGGGGAGGTGCTGTACTACCCGCTCCCCGGGACGGATGGGCCGTAAGGCGGCTTAGCGGGGCGGCGTTGCAGCTGGCGGCGGCGAGGGGCTCAGGGCTTCGCACGCCGGCCCTTCGCACCCGGGGGCGCGCAGCCCCTTGAGCCGCGCGCCGCGGAGGTAAAGGCCGTCCGCGTAGATGCCGGTCAGGTCGGCGTTCTCGAGACTGGCGCCGGTCAGCGATGTGCCTTGCAGATAGGCGCCGCGGAGGCGGGCGCCGTCGAGCGTGGTGTTGTCGAGCTCGGTCGCGGTCAGGTTGGCGTCTGACAGGTCGGCGCCCGTCAGCGTCGCGGCGATGAGGTCGGCCTTGGAGAGGTTGGCGGCGCGCAGGTCGGTCTTGACGAGCGTCGCGCCGCCCAGGCTGGCTTTGGTGAGCGTGGCGCCCGTCAGGATGGCGTCGGTCAGGTCGGCGCCGGAGAGGTTGGCTTTGGTCAGCGTGGCCTCGCGCAGATCGGCTTTGACCAGCTTTGCGCCCGAGAGGTCTGCCCCGGACAGATTGGCGCCGGAGAGGTTGAACTCGGTCAGGTCGAGGCCGGCGAGCTTGACGCCGCTCAGGTTGGCGCCGGTGAGCTGCGTGCGAGAGAGAGTCGCGCCCGCGAGGCTGGCGCCGCTCAAGTTGGCGGCGTTGAGCGTGGTGCCGGTGAGGTTGGTCCGGAAGAAGTTCGCGCCGGAGAGGTTGGCCTTGGAGAGGTCGAGTCCGGAGAGGTCCGAGTTGGAGAGGTTGGCGCCGGAGCACTCGACACCGGCCTTCATCTCACAGCTTCCGACGCGCTTCACGCTGGCGGTGTCGGACGGACCGGGCAGGCAGGCGCTGAGTGGGATGGCGAGCGCGAGGAGCAGGACGAACGCCGCGCGGACGGCCGGTGGCACGCCTGGAGGCACGGGCGGTGGCACGGACGCGGATGGTACGAGACGCGCCGCGCGGGCGCGCCGCCCAGGGGGCACAATTGAGCGATGACGGCAGCGTCGACCGCGGCGAGTCCGGAGACCGCGCCGCTGGCGCTGCCGGCCGCCAAGACGGCCAAGGGCGAGCAGACGCGCGCGCTGATCCTGGAGACGGCGCTGGAGCTGTTCCGCGAGCGCGGGTACGACGAGACGACGATGCGCGCCATCGCGCAGCGGGCCGGCGTGGCGCTGGGAAACGCGTACTACTACTTCCGTTCCAAGGAGCACCTGATCCAGGCGTTCTACGCGCGGAGCCACGAGGAGCACCTGGCGGCGTCGCGGCCCATCCTGACGGCGGAGCGCGACCTCAAGGAACGGCTAAAGGGGGTGCTGTACGCCAAGGTCCGCACGTCGGAGCCGTACCACCGCTTCTCGGGGATCCTGTTCAAGACGGCGGCGGACCCGCACTCGCCGCTCTCGCCGTTCAGCCCGGAGTCGAGCCCCATTCGCCAGGAGAGCACCGCGCTCTTCGCGCAGGTCCTGTTTGGATCAACGACGAAGGTCCCGAAGGACCTGGCGGCGGAGCTGCCGAACCTGCTGTGGCTGTACCAGATGGGGATCGTCCTGTTCTGGATCCACGACGACTCGCGCGGCCGGCGGCGGACGTACACACTGGTCGACCACACGGTCGACCTCGTCGCGCGGACGATCGGGCTGGCGAGCGTCCCGCTGCTCACGCCGCTGCGTAAGCGGGTGCTCGCGCTGCTGGCAGACCTCAAGCAGTAAGCGTGAACCCGCTTTCGGCGACGAGGCGGGAGTAGTGGGGCTCGTCGAGGGAGAGGCCAAATCCGGGTAGCTCGGGAAGGGTGACGTAGCCGTCTTCGACGCGGTAGGCGCTGGCGTCGAGGCCCGGGGCGGAGGCCTCGTCCCACTCGACGAAGGTGAACCTGGCGATCGCGCCGGCCAGGTGGCCGCTGGCGAAGTTGCCGTACAGGCCGCCGTAGTGGTGGGGCGCGGCCTGGGCGCCCCACTCGTCGAGCTGGCGGCCGATGCCGAGCCAGCGCGTGAAGCCGGTGCCTGAGTAGTCGTACTGGACGACGTCGACGGTGTGGTCGCGGGCCCACTCCATGAGCGCGGGGTGCGCCGCGCCCTCGCCGTCGGCGATGAGCGTGGCGATGCCGCGGGCGGCCATCCAGTGCTTGAGGTCCTGGTAGAGCACGGCGTCCTCGTGGAACGCCTCTTCGATCCAGAACAGGCGGCAGTCGGCGGTCTCGTCGAGGACGCGCTTGGTGAGGTTGAGGGTGTAGCCGTTGTTGGCGTCGATCATGACCTGCGCGTGCGGTCCGGCGGCGTCGCGCACGGCGCGGATGACGCGCACGTCGCGCGTGGTGCCCTGGTCAACCGGCATGTGTCGCGCGCCGCGGCCGACCTTGATCTTGAAGTTGCGGTGGCCGCGCACGTAGCCCTCGCGCGCCTCCGAGGCGATTAGCGCCGCGGCCTCGTCGTCGGACGTGAGGTGCAGGTCGTCGATATAGAGCGAGGTGTCGTAGCACGGCACGCGGAACGGGGTGGCAGGGAGGTCGCGCCCGACGAGGCCGGCGACGTAGCGGAAGACGGGCTGTCCGGCGCGCTTCGACGCCAGGTCCCACAGTGGGTACTCGAGTCCGACCCAGTCGCCGGCGGCGCCGGTGTTCCCGGCGGCGGCGGAGAAGGCGACGTCGAGCGGCGCGCCCAGCAGGGCGGCGGCGCCCTCGCGGGTGACACGGCTGACGCCGAAGCCGGTGGCGCCGTCTTCGGTGGTGAGGCGGACGATCGGGGGACGGACGGCGATGCCGTGCGCGGGGAGCCGCGCGTTGCAGCCGGCGGCGCGCGGGCGGACGCCCTCCAGGCGGGCGGCTTCGACCTTGACGATGCGCGGGCTACGTTTCAGTTCCATTGATGGTCTCTTTCAGCCAGACGTGCATCGGGCCGGGGTCGCGGTTGGCCCAGGCGTAGTAGGGGATGGCCGTCAAGGCGGCCGGCGCGGCACGGTCGGTCGACGGAACATGCGCGTAGAGCGCATCGCTGCCGGGAGGTGTGACCCCGGCAGCGGCGCCGATCGCCACGCCGCCGTCGGGCGCCCCGTTCGGAGCCTCGCCGAGAGCAGCGTTGCGGGGGAGCACGACGTCGCGCAGGTCCACGCCCGGGTGGTCGGCGCCCTCGACGCAGTAGACGAGCGGCCCGCGGGCCAGCGCGACGCGGCCACGGTTCGCGGCGACACGCGGGTGGGAGTAGACGCGGCGGGGAGGCATCGGCAGGTCGAGCTCGAGTACGTCACCCGCTTTCCAGCGGCGCATCACGGCAGCGTAGGTGC
>DASTZM010000349.1:0-2934 GCA_035764305.1 Chloroflexota bacterium
ACTCGGGTCCCGCTCCGCCCGACGCGTGCTTCCAGGAGTAGGCTCCCAGGGCAGCCGCACGCAGGTGCGGGGAGACCTGGAGATAGGCCCGATCGAGCGCCTCGACCTCGCGCGCAACGCGCCGCTCCATGGCGGCGCTCACGTCGGCAGCCGCGGTGGCGTCTGCTGCGTGATCCGGGGCAAGCGCCTCGAGCGCAGGGCGGGCCGCCGCCGAGACGGCCGCTTGTCCGAGTGGATCGGCCGGGAAGAGGAGCGACTGCGCGCAGCGCAGCCCCCCGGCCGCGCGCAGCTCGTCGCCCGCGCCGACGGCGGCGAAGGCGGTGGTGAGGGCGGCGCCGACGGCGATGAACGTGCGGGGAACCGTGTGGCGCAGCAGCGCCTGTGCAGCAGCCTGATGCTCCGACGTACCGCCGGAGGGCCCGGACCCCGAAGACGCGGCTCCCGCCGCGAGGGCCGTGCCGACAGGTCCCTGGAGCGCGGCGCCGACCTGTGCCTCGACTTCTTGGGCGATCTGCTGCGCCGCCCGGTCCAGCTCGGGGCTGCGGAGCAAGGCCTCACCGGACGTCGGGCCGGTCGGGCCGGTCGAGCCGGTCGAGCCGGTCGGGGCACCGGTGGGCATGATTAGTGCAAGGTAGCACCCTGAGTACGCAGCAGGAGTCGCATCCAATGATTGACCTGGGAAGCTGGGCAGAGACCCTCGGTCTCCGCCGCAAGAAGACGTTCGTCGAGCGCATGCAGGACGCCGCGGGCGACGTCGTGGATACGCTGGTGGACAGCGTGCATCTGCCGGACGTGAAGATGCCGAAGATGCGCATGCCCGACGTCAGCGTCCCGGACGTGAAGCTGCCAAGCGTGAGGATGCCGGACGTCCATCTGCCGGAGATGCGCATGCCGCGCGTCCCGGTGGGCGAGTACGCCGGCGAAGCGGCCGACAAGGTGCGCTACGGTGCGGCGGCGACGGGCGCCGCCGCGGCGGGTGTCGCCTCCGGCATCGGCGGCTTCTTCGGCGCCATCTTCTCGGCGCTGTGGTGGCTGGTCACCTTCGCGGTGAAGACGGCGGTGCTGGCGGGTGTGGCCTACGCCGGGTGGCAGTGGCTGCAGTCGCGCCGCACGCAGGACAACTGGGGCCGAGACTCAGGCGGATCGTCCGCAGGGAGCACCAGCGGGAGCGGGGTGTCGTCGAGCACGTATGGCACGGTGAGCGCGAGCGAGCCCGCCGAGGCGGGAGTCGGCAGCCGCTGAGTCTGAGCCGCTACGCGGCGAGACCGACGGTCTCTCTGACCATGGCCGGCAGGCGGAGTAACATCCGCCGCCGGCGTCCGTCGAGCGTCACCAACAGGACGCCTGCGACGACATAGAACACACCGAAGGCGACGCGCACCTCGGTCTGCGGGAAGACGAGCTGCGCGAGGAACGTCACCAGCAGCACGATCGCCTCGCGGATCGTGAGGTCGAAGTTCGAGATCACAGCCAGCGCGAAGAGTGATTGCGCGCTGGTGAGGAACAGCTCTTCCATCTGGCGTGTGTCCAGGGGCAGATCGGCCGGTGCGCCAAGCGCGAGGCTGTACGCGAGGCCGAGTGTGCCGATGAGCAGCGTCCACTGGTTCACCTTGGACGCCACGAGCGTGCGAAGTCCGGCCCCCGCCAGCCCGCGCCAGCCGAACATGAGCGCAACGACGAACTCGGGCGCTTCCGAGGCGAGCGGTGCGAGCCACTGCACGAGCAGGAACTCGTTCACGCCGAGCTGGGTGCCGGAACGCACAAGGCCCTCTGCGAAGGGGTCGGCGCTGATGAAGATGACGCCCGCCGCGAAAAGGAACATGGCGTAGACCATCAGGCGGCGCACCGCGCGCGGCAGCACGCCGATCGTCGCCGCCGGCCCGACCAGGTCTGGCTCCTCAGCCGGCGCGCGCGCGGTCCCCCACGCGTAGACCGCGAAGAGCGAGCACAGGACCACCGCGTCGATGGGCCCGATGCCGCCCTTCAGCGGGAGGATGAACGAGTAGAGCGTGCCCAGCCCGAGGGCGGTCAGCTCGAGCGACTGCGACCGGTGGAGCACGACGGCGCCGTTGATCACCTGCCCAGGAGCGTCCTCGACGTTCAGGCGGCGCCCCGAGCTCTTCTCCCTCGTACGCCACCACGCGAGGAGGACGACGGAGCTCCAACCGACGCCGATCAGCAGCCGGTTGGCGCCGGTCATATTGGCGGCCGCGTAGGCTGCCTGCGAGGGATCCGACGCTGCACGCCAGGCAAAGATGACGCTCACGGCGTACTCCGGCAGCACGGCGATGAGCGAGAGCAGCGCCAGCGCGAGCGCCTGGGACACGTCGAGCTGGAACACCTCGGCTGCCCACGAAAGGATGAAGGCCGCGCCGAGCACGGCCAACCCTGCCAGCACGGCAACGAGATAGGGTGAGTCGTGGTGAACGTCGGTGGTGAAGCGGAAGATCAGCCAGGGGAGCGCGGCGCCGGCGGACAGGGCGATCCAGAGCCAGCCCGTGGGAGACGGCTTGGACGAATGCGCATGCTCCGCCGGCAGGAACGTGTGTGGGTCGTGCGCCGGGGCTGCCAGGGCCGATGGGTCAGTGTGCTGATCTGTGGAAGACGTGGCCGAAGTGTAGCCAGCTAGGCGCTAGAGTAAGGAAGCCGTGCCCACGCCGTGGACCGCCCTTACCGGCCCCAACGAGGCGTACCTGCTCGATGAGTACGAGCGCTACCGCCGCGACCCGAACTCGGTCCATGCGGAGACGCGCGCCTTCTTCGCCCAGGCGGGACCGCCGCCATCGGGCGGCGAGCTGCCGGCCACGAGGACCGGTCCACCGGGCGCCGACGGGCAGGCGTCGCTCGTGGCGGCGGTGGGGGAGCTGGCCACCGCCATCCGGGAATACGGCCACCGCGCGGCGCGCCTGGACCCCCTGGGCACCGAGCCGGCCG
>DASTZM010000350.1:0-6106 GCA_035764305.1 Chloroflexota bacterium
CGCTTCGGGCTTTCGGACTCCGGCCGTGGATGGGACGTAACGGGACGGGACCTGCGGCTCGACTCCGGCGGCTCGCAGCTGACCGTCGAGGCCGGCGGTGAGCGGACTGTGTTGAACCTGGTTGTGCCGGGCGTGCACAACGCGCGCAACGCGCTCGGCGCCCTGACCGCTGCCGGCCTCGTCGGCGTTCCGCTGGCCGACGCCGCGGCGACGCTGGGCGACTTCCATGGTGCGCGGCGCCGCCTGCAGCTGCTCGCGGAGCGGGGCGGAGTCAAGGTCTTCGACGATTACGCGCATCATCCCACCGCGGTCCGGCTGATGATCGAAGCGCTGCGCCGGCAGGTGCCCGGCGGCGGACGGCTGTGGGCCGTCTTTCAGCCGCACCTCCGCACGCGGACCGAGCAGCTGTTTGACGAGTTCACCGGCGCGTTCGCCGGCGCCGACGAAGTGTTGCTGGTCGACGTGTATTCGCCGAAGGGGCGGGAACCCGAGGGCGACTACCGCGGCAGCGCTGAGCTGGTCACGGCGCTGGGCCATCCGAGCGCGCGACACGTCCCTGCGCTCGACGATGTGCGCACTCTGCTGGCGCGCGAGCTGCGGCCGGGCGACGTCGCGCTGATCATGGGGGCGGGCACGATCGAACGGCTGGCGCAGCAGGTGGCGCAGGACCTCTCCGGCCGTGCGGCCTGACACGCTCGACCTGGGCAACGCCGTCGGCCTGGGCATCGAGCGCGACGTCCCGCTCGGGCCGTTCACGTCGCTCAAGGCGGGCGGGCCAGCGGACCTCTTCGTCCGGACGCGCAGCCCCCGCGAGCTGTCGCGTGTGCTGAGTGAGGCGCAGCGGCGCGGGATCCCGTGGCTGATTGTCGGCGGCGGAAGCAACATGCTCGTCTCCGATCGCGGCTACCGCGGGCTGGCGATCAAAGTGGAGACGGCGTCGGGCCGCCGCACGCGCGGGGAAGTGCTCTCAGAGACGGCCAGCGAGGTCCACCTGCGCTGCGATGCGGGCACGCTCACCGCCGGCCTATCGCGCTGGACCGCGTCACTCGGGTTCCGGGGGCTCGAGTGGGCGTGCGGGATTCCAGGCACGATCGGCGGCGCAGCGGCGGGGAACGCCGGCGCGTACGGCGGAGACATGGCGGGGTGCGTGGAGCGCGTGCGGGCATGGTTCCCGGACGGCGAGCGCGACGTGCCCGTGGGTGAGCTGGCGTACGCCTATCGCTCAAGCCGCTTCAAGCATGGCGGCGAGGTAAGCGCGGTGCTTTCTGTCGACTTCCGCCTCACCCCCGGCGACAAGAACGACGCGCTGGCGCGGATCGAGGCGAACGAGGCGCGCCGGCGCACGAACCAGCCGACCGAGCGGTCCTGCGGGTCGGTCTTCAAGAACCCAACGCCGCTGTTCTCGGGCCAGCTGATCGAGGAGGCGGGCCTCAAAGGGACAGGGCACGGCGGCGCGCAGATCTCCGAGAAGCACGGCAACTTCTTCGTCAACCGAGGCGGGGCCACGGCATCGGACGTTCTGGCCCTGATGCACCTCGCGCGCGACCGCGTGCGTCAGACTCACGGCGTGAGGCTCGAGGTCGAGATCCTGCTGGTGGGTGACTGGCTTCCCGAGGAGATAGCGGGCCTGTGAGGCGCGCCGCCGCCCCGGCCGACCACACGCCGCCGGCCGCGACACGGCGGCGTCGCTCTGCGCCGCGCCCGAGCCAGATCCAGCGCGCATTGCAGCGCTCGCGCTGGCGCGCCGCGCTCGACTGGGCGAGCGAGCGTGCGCCGGCGCTCGGGCTGGCCGGCGCGTCGTTCGGCGCGGCGATCGCGCTCGGGCTTCTGCCGGACTTCCGCGTCCAACACGTCACCGTGCGGCACCAGACGGCGTCGTCGGACGAGGCGGTCACGCGCGCGACACAGCTGGCGCAAGTGGTGGGGCGCAACATATTCCTGGTCAACAGCCAGAGCGTGGCGCAGGAGATCTCGGCGATCCCGAGCGTGCTGCGCGCGCGCGTGATCCCGCACCTGCCCAACACGGTTGAGATCGAGATCGTGGAGCGTAAGCCGATCGCGACCTGGCAGTCCGGGTCCGGCGCGTTTCTGGTGGACGACCAGGGCTACCTGCTGGCCGAGGCGCCAACGCCCGATGCCACGCCACTCGCCCTGCGCGACACGACGGGGCACACGCTGCAGGTGGGAGACCGGGTGAACCAGCGGACGCTCCTGGCGGCGCGCGAGCTGGTGAAAGCGCTTCCCGGCGCCGGCGTGCGCGTGCGCGAGGTCGAAGTGGGCCCGAGCGGGCTCGTCTTCACGAGCGAAGCCGGCTGGCGGATCATCTTCGGCGAGATCGCCGAAGCGAAGGGGTTGAACGACAAGCTCGCCAACCTCGCTTCGGTGGCTGAGGCGGCGCAGAGGAACAACTGGAAGATCGCGGTGCTCGATCTGCGTCCGAAGGACCGTCCCTTCTACCAGCTGGCGCCGTAAGCGGCCGGACAAAGGTACGCGTTATTGCCATAACGCAACACGCGCCGGTCTAATCCGTTCTGCGGCAGGATGGCACGAGAGCGACTCATCACGGCGCTCGACCTGGGCACGACAAAGACCTGCGCCATCGTGGCCGAGCAGTCGCGCGCCGGGAGGCTCCAGCTTCTCGCGGCGGGTGTCGCGCCGTCGCGCGGCCTGAAGAAGGGCGTCGTCGTCAGTCTGGAAGAGACGGCGAGCTCGGTCCAGGCATCGGTTGAGCAGTGCGAGCGCGTGATCGGCCGGCGCGTCGGCTCGGCGGTGATCAGCGTTGCCGGCAGCCACATCGAGTCGCAGAACTCGCGCGGCGTGACGACGCTCCCCAACCACGGGCACGACGTCTCCAACGCTGACCTGCAGCGGGCCATCGACTCGGCCAAGGCGGTCACGATCCCACCCAACCGCGAGATCATCCACGTCGTTCCCCGGTCGTACGTGCTAGACGGCCAGGAAGGAATCAAGAACCCGCTAGGCATGAGCGGTCAGCGCCTCGAGGCCGAGACGCATGTCATCACGGGAGCGGTCGGGTCGCTTCAGAACCTGATCAAGGGCGTGCGCCTGACCGGACTGGAGATCGACGACCTCGTGCTCCAGCCGCTCGCCTCGGCCGAGGCAGTCATGACCCAGGAAGAGCGCGAGCTGGGCGGTGTCCTGGTGGACATCGGCGGCGGCACGACCGATGTCGCGGTCTTCCTTGACGGCGCGGTCTGGCACACCGCGGTTCTGCCCGTCGGCGGCACGAGCGTCTCCAATGACATTGCCATCTGCCTGCGCACGCCGCTCTCGCAGGCCGAGGAAATGAAGATCGCGTATGGCCACGCCGATCCGGCCCAGGTGGCCGACCTGCCGCCGGTCGAGGTGCCGACCTTCGAGCGCGGCGGCGTGCAGCCGGTCCCGCGCGACTACCTGGCGCAGATCATCCAGGCGCGCATGGAGGAGATCCTGACGATGGTCGCGGTGGAGATCCGGCGGAGCGGCTACGGCGGACTGCTCGGCGCTGGCGTCGTGCTGACGGGCGGCGTTGCGGAGCAGGCCGGTCTGCGCGCGCTGGCGGAGAGCGTGCTCGATCTGCCGGTCCGCATCGGCCAGCCGCAGGGCATCGAGCGCCTCGACGAGCGGCTGGGCGGTCCGGCGTTCGCGACGGCGGTCGGGCTCCTCCTCTGGGCGGAGCAACACGGCTCCGCGAGTCGAGTCGCGGCCGGGGGCGCGTTCCGCTTGCCGGACGCTGCCGGGCGCGCGGGGCGCTGGCTGCGCTCTTTTCTTCCGGCGTAACCGTTAGGCTTCCCGGAGAGACGAGACATGTTTCCGGAACGGCTGCGCGGCGTCGGGCGACCTGAGGAGCATCCCGACAACATGAGCACGCTGCCCAACGTCGAGGCCTTCGCCCAGATCAAGGTGATCGGCGTGGGCGGCGGCGGCAGCAACGCCGTCGATCGGATGATCGAGAACGAGGTCCGGGGCGTCGAGTTCATCACGATCAACACCGACGCGCAGGCGCTGCTCCGCTCCCAGGCGCCGGTGCGCATCCGGATCGGCGATCGCGTGACGCGCGGACTGGGCGCCGGCGGCAACCCGACCGTCGGCCAGAAGGCCGCTGAGGAAAGCCAGGAAGAGCTGACCGAAGCGCTGCGCGGCGCGGACATGGTGTTCATCACCGCGGGGATGGGCGGCGGCACCGGGACCGGCGCTGCGCCGGTCGTCGCGGGGATCGCGCGCGAGCTGGGGGCACTCACGATCGGCGTCGTGACGCGTCCTTTCACCTTCGAGGGCGCACGCCGCCGCCAGAACGCCGAGGAGGGCATCGGCGGTCTCAAGGAGCGCGTGGACACGCTGATCACGATCCCCAACGACCGGCTGCTGGCGGTGGTGGACAAGCGCGTCCCGATGACCGACGCCTTCCGCATGGCCGACGACGTGTTGCGCCAGGGCATCCAGGGCATCTCGGAGCTGATTACGGTGCCGGGGCTGATCAACCTGGACTTCGCCGACGTCAAGACGATCATGTCGAACGCCGGCTCGGCGCTCATGGCGATCGGCCACGGCACCGGCGAGGGACGCGCCGCCGAGGCCGCGCGCGCGGCCGTCGCGAGCCCCCTCCTGGACATCGACATCAACGGCGCGCGGGGCATCCTGTTCAACATCACGAGCGGCGAGGACCTGACGCTGTTCGAGGTCAACGAGGCGGCCGAGATCATCACGCGCGCCGCCGACCCGGAGGCGCAGATCATCTTCGGCACGGCGATCGACCCGCGCATGCAGAATGACGTGCGCATCACGGTCATCGCGACGGGCTTCGAGACCGCCACCGCGTCGCGGCCGCAGGCTGCGGAGAGGCGCTCGCCGTTCCCCTCGGTGCAGCGCGAGCTGAGCGCGCGTGAGGCCCGTGAGCCGCGCGACGTCCCCGAGCGGCGCGAGCCGCCGGCGCGTGAGGGGCGCGATCCGTACGAGCGGCCGGCGCCGGCGCGCCCCGATCCGCTCAGCGGCCAGACCGACAACCTGGATATCCCGCCCTTCCTCCGGCCGCGCACGCGCTGACGCGCCCGACGGCGAGCCTTCGGGCGAGCGCTAGAATCGCGGTGCTCCCATGAGTACCGCGGCGGCGCCGCCACCCGTCGCCGCCCGGCTGGCGGCGGTACGCGATCAGATCGATCAGGCAGCACACCGCGCGAGGCGCCGCCCCGGCGACGTCACGCTGGTGGCGGTGTCCAAGACCTTTGGTCCTGACGCGGTGCGGGACGTCCTCGACGGGGGGGTCACCGATCTGGGCGAGAACCGCGTTCAGGAAGCCGAAGAGAAAGTCCCCGCAGTCGGGCGGCCGGCGCGCTGGCACCTGATCGGCCACCTGCAGAGCAACAAAATCAACAAGGCGCTCGAGCTGTTTGACCTGATCCAGAGCGTCGACTCGCTCGACCTTGCCCGCTCAATCGGTCAGCGCGCGAACAAGCGGGGGGCTCCGGCGCCTGTGCTCCTCCAGGTGAATGTCGCGGGCAAGGAGAGCCAGTTCGGCTTCTCCGAGGACGAGCTGCGTGCGGCGGCGGCCGAGCTGGCCGGATTGGAGGGGCTGTCCTTGAATGGGCTGATGTGCATCGCGCCGCTGGTCGACAATCCGGAGGAGACGCGGCCCACCTTCCGGCGGCTGGCGCAGCTTGGGCGTGACCTGGAAAAGCGCTTTCGGGACGCGGGACACGCCTGGCGGCACCTCTCGATGGGCATGAGCAACGACTTCCAGGTGGCGATCGAAGAGGGGGCGACGCTGGTACGTGTCGGCCGTGCGATCTTCGGCGAGCGCGGATAGGGGATAGGGATCAGGTGGGTATGGCACTTGCCGTCGCAGCGCAATTCGTGGAGTGGCTGGTCTACATCCTGATGACGGCCATCTTCCTGCGCGCCATCCTGTCGTTCTTCTCCGGACCGGGAACCGACAATCCGATCATGCGCTTCCTGATCGAGGTCACCGAGCCGATCCTCGGACCGCTGCGCCGCGTGATTCCGTCGGTGAAGCGCTGGGACCTTGCCAGCGGGGTGGCCGCCTGGCTCCTGGTGCTGGCCAAGTTCCTGCTGCTGTGGCTGCTGCTGGGCGGCATCGGACGCTGGGCCG
>DASTZM010000351.1:0-3696 GCA_035764305.1 Chloroflexota bacterium
GCCGTAGAGCGTGATCAGCTCGTCGAGCGAGCGCTCGAGCTGCTCGTGCAGCTGCGCGCTCGCGACCGTCGGCGCCCGCTGCGCCGCCAGCGCGTGCAGCACCTCGGTGTCTTCCGGCGACAGCGGCTGCTGGTAGTCCGCGGCGGTCAGGAGCAGCGCGCCCAGGATGCGCTGGCGCGCGCTCACGAGGGGCACGACCAGGTATGCGTTCGGCTGGCCGCCCCGCGGCGCGGGCGGCGTGTCCCCGCGCGGCACCGGGTGCTGCACGGGGCGGCGCTCGGACGCCGCCTGTTCGTACAGACCCAGCAGCGGCGCGCGCAGCACAGTGCCAAGCGCTGGGCGGTCAATTCCTCCGCCCGCTGGATTACCCGCGACGCTCCGCACCACCACCCGGTCGCCGCTCGGCGTCTGCACCACCCCCATCCCCAGCTGGAGACCGCTGAACGCCAGCGTGTGCTCCAGCGCCACGCGCAGGGCATCCTCGACCTCTCGCTCGGAACCGATCGCTTGCTGGGCGCTCAGCAGGGCGCGCAGTCGCTCCGCATCGCTCCGTGCGGCGCGGAACGGATGGAAGAGCGTGCGGCTGCGGCGCTGTGTCGTCACCACTCGGTTGCGTCAGGCGTGCGGCTGCCGGCCTCCTGAGGAGGACTCTCCGGCGCAGTGCGGCGATTATAGTCTCGCTCTCCTTGCCCGTCGGACGGACTAGGCCACTTGACCGATGGCGTGAACGCGCCGTTCCCCTCCTGGCGGCGCTCTGGCGGCGCCTCCCGGAAGCTCTCCAGTGGCGCGTTCTGTGGCTTCTTAATCCCAAGTTCACGCTCGGCGTCAGCGGCGTCGTCTTTGACGACGCTGGGCGTGTCCTCCTGCTCCGCCACACCTTCCGGCGGCGCTACCCGTGGGGGTTGGTCAGCGGCTGGGTGCACGCCGGCGAGCCGCTCGAGGCGGCGCTACGGCGCGAGCTGCGCGAGGAAGCCGATCTTTCCTTATCTATAGTGCGCCTGCTCACCGTCCGCAAGGACCGTTACCGCCTCTTCCTGGAAGCCGTCTACGTCTGCCGGCACGCCGGCGGGACCTTCCGGCCAAGCAATGAGGTCACCGACGTGCGCTGGTGCCGCCCGGAGGCGCTGCCCGCCGGGACGCACCCGCACCACGCCCCGCTGATCCGCGCCGCGGCCGGCGTACTCACGGACCACGCCCTAAAGAAATCCCCGACCCTGCCGAACATAGCCCTGGAATGACCGCCCTGCTGGACTTCTCCTCCCTGAGCGCCTTCTCGCTCAACGCCCTGCGCGCCCGGGAGACGAGCTTCGGCGACACCGTCAGCCGGATCAGCAGCGGCCTGCGTCTCACCACCGCCGGCGACGACGTCGCCGCCTGGATGATGGGCGTACGCCTCGACAATCGCGCGCGCGGCTGGACCGAAGCCAGCCGCAACATCCAGAACGGTCTCTCGCTCCTCGAAACCGCCGAAGGCGGTCTGGCCACCATCGGCGCCGCCCTCCAGCGCATGCGCGAGCTCTCCGTCCAGGCCGCCAACGGCCTCTACGGCGCCAACGAGCGCACCGCCATTCAGGCGGAGGTCGACGCGCTCCGCGACGAGATCTACAAGACGCTGGACACGACCCAGTTCAACGGCATGCAGCCGCTGGGCGGCACGTCCACGTTCACCCCGCCGGGCATCATCCTCGCCAATCTGCTCCCGGTCACCGGATCCGGCGCGTCCGGCACCGCCGCCACCCAGACCGGCACCTACGCCGTCAACATCACCGTGCCGGCGCAGCGCGCCGGGCTGAAAGGCACCGCCACCGCCTCGCCGGTCGCCGTCAACACCGTCCTGACGATCACGAGTGACCAGGGCACCGTCAGCGTCACCCTCACCCCCGCGGATCCCGAGACCAACTGGCCCGCGATCATCAACCCCATTGCCGCGGCTATCGGTGTCACCGCCGAGATCACCGACAACACCACGACGTATGACGACGGCACGCTCGCCGACCCGCTCAACGACAAGGTCCTCATGTTCCGGACCACCGGAAAGGGCGCCGCGAAGTCCGTGCAAGTGACGAGCGACCAGTTCTTCGACACCACCGGCTTCGGTAACGGCGGCTCGACCGCCGCCTTCGGCGTCGACGTCCAGGGCACGATCAACGGTGGCGCCTTCACCGCCGTCGGCCGGACCGTCACCGCCGGCGCCGCCTCCGCAGGGGCCGAGGGTCTGACCTTCACCTTCGACTCGGATCCGGCCGCTGGACCCGCCGGGACTATCGACGTGACCGCCAACCCGGCGGTCATCGCCGATTTCACGCACGTCGTCCAGATGGCGCCCAACTACACCGACGAGCACCTGATCACCATCCCGACCTTCGCCAGTGGCGCCCTCGCCACCTCCGGCGCTAACACCCTCGGCACGCTCGACGTGTCTACCCAGGCCGGTGCTCTTGCGGCGCTCGACGTCCTCGAAGACGCGCTGACGGAGGTGAACGCCGGCCGGGGTGCGATCGCCGCGCACTACAACTCCTTGGAGCACTCGCTGGACAACGCGCTGGGCAGCGCCACGACCACCACCCCCGCGCAGAGCCGCATCGTGGACGCAGACGTGGCCGCCGAGTCGACCGCGCTCATGCAGGGGCAGCTCGCGCAGCAGGCCGGCATGCAGGTGCTCGCTGCGCTCCACGCGCAGTCGGCCGCGTCGCTCGAGTTCATGGTCAACATGCTCGAGGCCAGCCCGCTGCAAGCCGCCGGCTAACCTGCCCGCCGTCCCCGCGCCGTCCCCGCGCCGTCCCGTCGGTCTCCCCACTCCGCGCGCGTTGCGCGGTGTTGCCACACCCCGCGGCGGGCTTCTAAGATGATGCAGGCCTGATGCAATTCCCACGTCGCGCACTCCTCGTCTCCGCCGCCGCCGCCCCGCTCGCGCGCTTCCCACTCGCCGCGCACGCCGAGACCACCGCCGCGACGATCGTCTCCGACTGGGACGTGCCGGGGGGCCACTTCTACACCCAGACCGCGCCGCGCGGCGCGGCCGACGACGCCGGCTATGTCGTCTCGGACGCCGACGGGTTGACCTTTTGGCGGGACTACAAGGCGCTCGGCGGCCCGACCCAGCTCGGCTTCCCGGTCTCAGGTCGGTGGGAATCCGAGGGCGAGACATTCCAGGCCACCGAGGCGGCGCTGCTCCACTGGGACCAGGGCGCCGCGCGCGTCTATCCCGTCTTCCGGCTGTTTACCCAGTATGGAATGGACGACTGGCTCGAAGCCCAGGGCGTCCCGCCGGCCTCGCCCGAGCTCGCCGCCAACCCGGACCTGCCGGTCTGGACACGGCAGAGCTGGTTGACCAACCCGGCCCTGCGCGCCGCCTACTGGTCCGCGTTCGAGGTCGACGGACCACGCCGCTACGGCCTGCCGATGAGCGAGCCGGTGCGCATGGGGCCGTATCTGGCGCAGCGCTTCGAGCGCGCGGTCCTGCAGCTTTGGCTGGACCATGTCCCCGGCATGCCCGAGCCCGGCTCAATCGTCCTTGTGCAGGTCGCCGACCTCTTGCGCCGCGCCGAGATGATCCCGTCCAGCGCGCTCGCGCCGCAAACGCCGCCCGCGCCGCGACCCGACCCGGCACGCATCGTCCCCGCCCCCGCCGGCGCGCCCCCCATCACCAACGTCGCCGGTCAGCACATTATCGTCTCCCTCAGCCGTCAGTGGTTC
>DASTZM010000352.1:0-2475 GCA_035764305.1 Chloroflexota bacterium
TGCCAAGACCCTCGAGTCCCGGGGCGGACCAGTAGCGGAGCAGTACGGGATCGTCCTCGGTGCCCAGCTCGACGGCGACCCGGGACTCCACGCCTGGCTCGGCGTTCATTCGACAACTCCTCCGCTCGGTCTGTCAGCAGCCATGGGCCGCCTTCCTGGTGGGGAGTGCGACCAGGTCGAGCCACTCCTGCAGCCAGGTGTGCTCGTCTTCCGTGGGGAGTGGGAGAGTCTGCGCCCGGCGTGGCGCGGAGAGTTGTGCGCTCTCGGTCGGTCGTGTTAGTGGCTGTGGCTCGGCTGCGGCGTCGACGGGACACGCGGCCTGCGTTCGCGTCGACTCCGACACGCTCACGGCGCCAAAGGCGTACGCCGCCGCCAGGGCCACCCCCTGGGGAAGGGCTCGTAGGACTGTTCTTCGCTGGGTGGCGCGCACCGCATCCTCCTTGTCAAATGCGCCCGGTTTCGCCGTCTCGCCGTCGTGCCAAACAGCGGCACAACAAAAAAGGCGGACCCGTGGCTTGGCTGGCCAGGGATTCCGCCTCTCACACCTCCACGGCAACGCACCGGCCGCGCTCGTCGCGCTCCGGCCCCTGAAGCCGCGGATGCCTATTCGGTTGTGGGCTTCAGCCTAGCACGGTCCACGGACGTCGTCAAGACCGGAAGTGGGCACCCCGGGCGAGCGCACGCTACCCAGAGAGCGCGTTGAGGGCAGCCGCCACGGCGGCGCCGGTGACGACGGCGAGCAGTGGGTTCCAGCGCAGGCGGTGCAGCAGCGTCAGCGTGAGCGCGCAGACCAGGACGGCGTGCACCGAGGTGAGCGTGGTGCGCCCGATGCCCGCGGCGGTGGCGAGCATCACGCCCACTACCGCCGCGGTGAGTCCGCGGCTGAAGCCCCGCACTCCGGAGAGATGCTCCAGGCGCCGGTAGCCCGCGCTGAGCGGCACGATGGCATAGCCGGGCAGCATCACCACCGCGGCCGACAGCAGCCCGCCCGTCAGCCCATACAGCATGTACCCCAGCCCCGCCACCCACAGGTTGGCCGGGCCGGGCGTGACCCGCCCCACGGTGAACGCGAACAGGAACTGGTCGAGCGTCAGCGAGTCGGTGTCCTGCACCAGCGTCCGCTCCAGCAACGGGACCGTGGCGAGGCCGCTGCCGAACGTCGCCACGTTTGCGGTGAAGAGCAGCGCCAGCAGCCGATCGAGCGAGATCACCTCCTAGCCCGATCCCTTCTCGCCGCGCAGGAAGACGGCGCCGGCGACGCCCCCGAGCATGAGCAGGATGCCGGGGTGGGCGCCGAAGGCCAGCACGCCCACGAAGCCGGCGACGGCGATGGCGAGCTCGAGCGAGGGACGGGCGATCTCCTTACCCAGGGTGAGGACGGCGCCGAACAGCAGCGCGACGCCTGCCGGCAGGAGCGTGACGGGGACGAGGTCCAGAACGGGGCTGCCGCGCAGCTGCTCGTACAGAGCCGCGAGCGCGAGCGCCGGCACCAGTACCGGCAGAACCACGCCCGCCAGCGCGACGACGCTGCCGGTGAGCCCGCCGAACCGGTACCCCAGCGCGATGGCGTGCGCCGTGAGCGTCCCTCCCGGGAGGATGCGCGCCAGCCCATACAGCGAGAGGAACTGCGGTCTCGTCAGCAGGCGCCGTCGCTCCACCAGCTCGTCCATCAGCAGTCCCGTGATCGCCAGCCCACCCCCAAAGTTGAGGCCAGCCCGCAAGAACAGCCAGAACAGCGCCAGTAGACCAATCTTCTGCCCACCACCGGGTGCGGCGGTTCCGGTCCGGGCAGTCACCTGAGGCACCTGGCCTGCCTGGGACACCGGAGGGAGCGTAGCGGACGGCGGCGCACTGATTCGTCTCCCACCACCTGAACAAGCTCAAGGAGCTCGACCTGGTGCGCATGCGCCAGGAGGGGACGACCCACCTCTACTCCCTCGACGAGGTCGCGCTGCGCCGCCTGAGTAAGGACGTCCTCACGCCGGAGAAGATGGTGTCGCTCGCCGACGACGTGGAGGGCGACGCGTTCGAGCGCAAAGTGCTGCGCGACTTCTTTGAGGGTGAGCGACTCAAGCAGATCCCCGCACCGCTCAAGAAGAAGCTGGTCGTCCTGCGCTGGCTCGCGGGGAAGTTCGAGCCCGGCGTACGCTACCCCGAGCGCGAGGTGAACGAGACCATCAAGCGCCACCACCCCGACACCGCCGAGCTGAGGCGCGGGATGATCGACCACCGGCTGATGGCGCGCGAGCGCGGCGTGTACTGGCGTCTTCCGGACCGGAACGACGCGTAGCGCCGCGCCCTGCACGCGGGCCAGGTGCGCCGCTGCGCACGGGGGCGTACGATAGCCGCAGTGGCGGCTGGGACTGCGCGCGCTGGGCTCCTCTCGGCCGGCGACCTCGAGCTGCTGGCGGGGCAGCGCGTGGCGCGGCTGGCGACCGTAGAGGCCGCAGGCGCGGCGGACGCGGCGGACGCTGC
>DASTZM010000353.1:0-5571 GCA_035764305.1 Chloroflexota bacterium
CTTCGCCGCGCTCTTCTTCACCCTCGCGCCCCTCATCCGCGGCGTTTCGCTCCAGTTCGCGCGCTCAAAGCTCTACCAGGAGGCGGTCGGGATGCACGCCGCGCGCCAGGCGGTCATGATCGCCGCCTTCGTCGTGCTCAACGCGCTCCTCCAGATGCAGCGCGCGTGGAACGGCCTCACCGCCCTGCTGCTCTTCTGCGTCTTCGCCATCATCGAGATCGTGGCGCTCGCGCGCCGCTGAGACGGCCAGCGGGTTAGCGCCACGACGGACGACTACGCGCCCCACGCGCGCTTCTACGACCTGGAGCACGAGGACTACCAGGAAGACATCGCCACCTTCACCAGCTTCGCCAACGCCGCCGGACCCGGCGGCATCCTCGAGCTGGCCTGCGGCACCGGCCGACTCCTTCTCCCACTCGCCGCGACCGGCGCCACCGTCACCGGCGTCGATCTCTCCCCCTCCATGCTCGCCCTCGCGCGCGAAAAACTTGCCGCCGCGCCCCAGCTCGCCGGTCGCGTCACCCTCCTCCAGGACGACATGCGCACCGTCGATCTCGGCCGCCGCTTCGATCTCGTCATCGTCGGCCTCAACTCCCTCATGCACCTCGAGACCCAGGCTGCCCAGCTCGATGCCCTGCGCAACGCCGCCCGTCACCTCTCGCCGACTGGCCGGCTGATCGTCGACCTCTTCAACCCGGAAGTCGCGCTCCCCGAGTCACCGCAGGAAGGGCAGCTCTTCCTGCACTGCCTCAAGATCCTCCCCGACGGCGGCCACCTCCTCCACTTCCAGTCCCCCAGGGTCGACCGCACCGCCCAGGTCGTCACCATGACCAACTACTACGACGAGCTGCACGCCGACGGCCAGGTCCGCCGCCACCTGGCGCCATTCACCCTGCGCTATCTCACCGCCGCCGAACTGCGCCTCCTGCTCGAGTCCGCCGGACTTACCGTCGACGCGCTGTACGGCACCTACGAGCTCGATCCCTTCCAGGACGACAGCCCGCGCCTCCTAGCCGTAGCCTCCCCCGCAGCGCGCTAGGCCGCAGGGCGCCAGACTCGCGCGGCGCTAGACCGCAGCGCGCTAGCATTCACTCCGGCAGTAAGTGATCGGCAGCCTGAATCCAGACCGGCGTCTCGCGCCGCGCCCCTACAAGATCCTGATGTTCATGGGCTACTACCTGCCCTACGTCAGCGGCGCCATCATCTACGCACAGCGTCTCGCCGAAGGCCTCGTGCGCCGCGGCCACCAGGTCACCATCCTCTGCTCCCACCACCTGAAGGAGCTCCCCTACCGCGAGACGATCAACGGCGTGCGCGTCGTGCGCAGCCCCGTCCTGTTCCGCTTCCGCAAGGGCGCCGTCATGCCCATCTTCTGGTGGGACATCCGCCGCCTCCTGAAGGACCACGACGTCTTCCACCGCCACGTCCCCGGCCTCCTCGACGCCTACGTCTCCACCCGCATCGCCAAGAGCATGGGCAAGCCCGTCCTCATTACCCACCACTGCGACATCTTCCTGCCCTTCGGCCTGCTCAACGACGCCATCGAGGCAGCCATGCACACCGAGCTCCGCTACGCCGGCGCCCTCGCCGACAAGATCGTCACCTACTCGCAGGACTACGCCGCCCACTCGCGTTTCCTCTCGCTCTACCGCCACAAGGTCGAAACCGTCTACCCGCCCATCGACATCGGCGAGCCCGACGGCGAGAAGGCGCGCGCCTGGAAGCAGCGCCTCGGGCTGGCCGACCGGAGGCTCGTCGGCTTCGCCGGCCGTTTCGCCGCCGACAAGGGCGGCGATGTCCTGCTGCGCGCCATCCCGCACCTCCTGAAGGAAGTGCCCGACGCGCACGTCGTCTTCGCCGGGGAGTTCAAGCAGGTCCTCGGCGAGACCTTCTACGAAGAATGCCTCCCGCTCGTCGAGGCCCACAAAGACCGAGTCACCTTCCTGGGCAACCTGCCCATGAGCGAGATGCCCAACTTCTACGCCATGTGCGACGTCTGCACCGTCCCCAGCACCAACTCCACCGAGAGCTGGGGCATGTGGCAGACCGAGAGCATGCTCTGCAGCACCCCCGTCGTCACCACCGATCTGCCCGGCGTGCGCGAATCGATTCGCGTCACCGGCATGGGCGAGCTCGTGCTGCCCCACGACGAGGTGGGCCTGGCGAAGGCCCTGGCCAAAGTCATCCAGCACCGCGACCAGTACGTGCACCCCAAGCAGGACCCCGACGCCGTCTTCCGCCCCGAGTTCACGATCGACGCCTACGAGAGGTGGTACGCAGAACTACTGGGTGATCGGGTTACCTGACGCGGACGCAGTCTTCTAACGCCCTGCGCTCTCGCTGCGCGGGTGCTCGGTTGTTGGTACGCCGAGCTACTCGGCGACCGGGTCCTCGACGCTCCAGGCGCCTAGACGGTTCCCAGTGAGCTCGCACTCCTCCACCTGGCTCTCCCCACCCGCGTAGATCCGGATCCCGTACGTTCCGTTGCCCGTGATCCGGCAGCGGTGCAGCGCCGGGCTCCCCTGCCACCCAATCTCCACCCCCGCTCCGCCGTTCTCGGAGATCTCGCACTCCCACAGCGCGCTCGCGCCGCCCAGCGACACGTACACCCCCGCCTGCCGTCCGTGCCGCACCCGGCAGCGGCGCAGCGTCGCGCTCGCCGCTCGGCCCCGCACCGCGACGCACGCCAGCTCGGCCCCGGACACGTCGCAGTCCTCCAGGAACAGCTCGCCGCGCGGCACGTCCACCCCAAACAGCGTCTGCGGCCCGCCATCCGGCGCCGCGCCCGCGTCCAGCCCCATGCCGCGCACCAGCGCGTACTCCGCCGCCAGCCGCACGCCGCCCGCCGCCACCACCTCCCCCGGCTTCCCGACGGCGACAATCTCGACCGGCCGGTCCACGACCAGCGGCTCCGCGTAGACGCCCGGCAGCACCTCGATCCGCGACCACGGCGGCGCCTCACGCAGCGCCTGGGCCAGCGACGCCAGATCGCCCCGTCCCTGGGCGCAGACCACCAGCGCCGCGCGGTGGTCTCCTTGCCCGGTTCCATTGCCGCCGCCATGGCCGCCGCCATCGCCTCCCGCGTACCCCAGCGCGATCGCCCACGACTCGACCGCCCACCGCGCGACGTCTTCCGCCAACCCCAGCTCGTCCGCCAGCCGCCGCCCGGCGCGCTCCACGCGCAGCGCCGTCGCCCGCGTGCTCGCCGCCAGCTCCGCCGTGACCCGCGCCTCCACCGCCGCGCTCAGCGCGAACACCGCCTTGCGGTCGTCGGGGCACAGGTCGTTCAGGATGTAGCGCAGCCGCCGCGCGTCCGTGGCCAGCGTCGGTCCGTGCTCGGCCACCACGTCGCACAGCACCCGTCGCGCGACCTCCATCGTGGGCTCCTACGAACCTTCGCCGCACCCAGATCGCGCCCGGCCGGATAGTCCGCCGCTAGACGCGGATCTCGCCCTCGGCCCGGCCGAAGTGGATCCGCGCCCCCGTGGCCAGCGTCAGGCTGCGCCCTGGCGGCACCTCGGCGATGCTGCCCGCGCCAATTACCACCCACTTCTCGTCGGACAGGTTCTTCAACCCCCAGCGCTGCGGATCGGACGGGTGACGCGTCACCGCCGCCGCCGGCCGCGAGAAGTCGTACCGCCGCGCGTCGTCCAGGTGGTGCGGGAACAGCGCGCCGTCGTGGTTGAGCATGACAACGTTGCGTCCCACCCGAATCCGCGCCGGCAGCTGCACGCCAGCGCCGCATGCCCAGCACGCGGGACCGGCGCCGCCGGCGCGCAGCGCGTCGGGATCGTAGAAGCACTCCGCGCCGCACGCCTGGCAGTACACGATCGAGTCGCGCAGCCGCACCATCGCTGCCCGCCACTCGCTCTCGCGCACCCGCCCGTGCTGCGGGTCGCGTACCCCGACGGTGAACGCCCGCGTGAACAGCTCGCGCAGGAACGTCGGGTAGATCGGCCAGAATGCCAGCGCGTTGTCGTGGCACCCCGGCACCGGCCGGTTCGACTCGTCCGCCGGGTCGAAGATGAAGAGGGGGTCGCTGCCGTACAGGCGCGTCATCGCCGGCAGATCCAGGCAGCGGATCTCGGCCTCGCGCTTCCCCTCCAGCGGGTGATGCACCAGCAGCATGTAGAACAGCAGCACCGAGAGGCTGAACAGGTCCGTCTGCGTGCTCGGCAGCGCTGCGCCGGTCACCACCTCGGGCGCCATGAAGCGCGGCGTCCCCAGCACACCCGCGCGCGCCTCGCCGTCAACGCCCACGTTGTCGTTGTCGCAGATCAGCACCTCGCCGCTGTCCGGATCGAAGAACACGTTGCCGAACGAGATGTCGCGGTAGCACAGCCCGCGCGCGTGCAGCTGCAGGTACGAGTCGGACAGCTCCAAGCCCGCCGTCGCCAGCGCGCGAAACGTCGGCTCGATCCGCCGCTTCATCAGGTCCACGATCCCCTTGAAGCGCGCCGCCCGCAGCGGCATGACGTAGCCGAACCCCGGCGTCTCCCCCGCCGATACCAGCTCCTGCGGCCACAGGAAGCGCGCCGTCGGCGGACCGGTCTTGATCAACGCCTCCAGCGCCGCCCGCTGCGCCGGCGTCGCGGCGTGCGGCAAGTACCACTTCACCGCCACCCGCTCGCCGTTCAGCGCCGCCCGGTACACCTCCCCCTGCCCGCCGCCGCCCAAAAGCTCCTCGACGACGCACTCGCGGTGCGTCGTCTCGGTGCGCAGAACTTTTCCCGGTGCAAGCTGTTGGTTCACTGCTGCTCGTCTCGTATCAGGAGCCCGACCGTCACGTCGTCGCCGCTGCCCAGGCGTGACGCCTCGTCGAGCCACGCCGGCAGACACTCGCGCACCGGCTCGATTCCCTCGGTGCGCACCATCTCCAGCAGGTCCGGCCCCACCCGGAGGAAGCCGCGCTCGTCGCGGAAGGAGTTCGCGTACCCGTCGGTCGCCACCAGGATCATCGCCGGCGCATCGCCCCCCTGCTCGCACGGGTCCAGCGCCTGGAACCCCACCCGGAACTCATGCGCCGCCTGCGACGAGCACAGCGACGTCGTCTGATTCGCGAAGAGCCGCTCGTCCGGCGGCAGAGGCCGGGCGACGCCCCCCCGCGCGGAGACCGTCACGATGTCGCCGTCGCCCAGCTGTAGGTACAGCAGGTGCTCCGGCGTCACCGCCGCCACGCACAGCGTCGCGCCGTACGCCAGCAGCGGATGCCTCTCCTCCGCCAGCCGCTCCTCGCCGCGCGTCAGCGGGAACAGCCGCAGGTCGGCCCTCACCGCCACCTCCCACTGGCGGACGATCTCCCGCGCGATCCCGTCGAGCACCTCCAGGTCAGTCAGGTCGCGCCCCAGCGCGCCACCCACCACCCGCGTCGCCACCGCCACCGCCAGCCGCGCCCCAACATCACTCCGAAAACACCGCTCCGACCCATGCCCATCCGAAAGCGCCAGCACCGTCCCGCGCTCCGCGCGAACACAGCGCACCGCATCCTGGTTTGGCGTCCCGGCCCGCCGATGCGAAGCCCCCCGCACCGACGCCGCCGCAAGGTGCCACTGGGCGCGGGGAGGCCGAGCG
>DASTZM010000354.1:0-14538 GCA_035764305.1 Chloroflexota bacterium
GGCGGCGGGCAAGGTGACGGCGAACCATCCGAAGGTGGTGGAGGCGCTGGAGTGGCTGGTGTCCTTCGGCAAGAAGATGGACAACGACAAGATGAACGCGTTCTGGAACGGGAAGGCCAGCTATTCCAAACAGGGCAACCCGTTCCAGACGGGGCAGTCAGCGTACCTGTTCCAGGGCTTCTGGGTGTACGAGCCGCTGGACAAGTTCGCGCCGCAGCTCAAGTACGGCATCGCGCAGTGGCCGACCCCCGGTGGGACGGCGGCGGAGCAGAGCCGCAACGTGATTCAGGGCTGGCTGTACGGCCTGCCGAAAGCGGCGAAGCAGCAGGACAAGGGCTGGCGCTTCGTCAAGTACGCGTTCGTGGACAACTCGGCGAAGATGGGCTACCTGACGGCCAACGGACCGTGCTACACGAAGCAGCTGGACGACTTCAACAAGAAGATGGTCAGCGAGGTGCTCAAGGGCGACAACCGCATGACGCCGTACTTCAAGGCGTTCACGGACATCGCGCGCACAGGGGCGAAGCACTTCCCCTCGCTGCCCATCACGGACGCATACAAGAAGGCGATCGACCAGGCGTACACCGACGCGATGGCGGGCACCAAAGCACCGCGCTCGGCGCTGGACGACGTGACGAAGACTATTCAGGCGCAGCTGGAGCAGACGATGCAGGGGACGAAGTAAATGAACGGGCCGGGAACGACACGGCGGCGGCTCTTGACCACGGCGGGTGGGGGGCTGGCGCTGGCGGCGGCGACGGGGTGCGGCGGCGCGCCGCAGGCGGCCGACGTGAAGACGCCGTCGACGCAGCCGGTGCGGCTGCTGTGGCAGGTGAAGAGCTCGGCCACCTACCGCGAGCTGGCAACGTGGGCGGTGGGGGAGTTCCGCAAGACCCACCCGAACGTGACGATTGACCTGATGGGGGACGAGGGGAACGTCGAGAAGACGACGGCGACGATGGTGGCAGGGGAAGGGCCGGACGTGATCCACGCGTGGGGCAACCTGCTGTGGCAGTTCGCGGCCAAGGGGCAGATGTACAACCACAATGACCTGATCCGCGACCTGAAGAAGCCGGACATCGACGACTTCGCGCCGTCGCAGTGGAACAGCTTTGTCATCCCCGGCACGAACTTCCGCTACGGCATGCCGATGTACATCAACATGGGCATCCTCTACTACAACAAGGCGCTCTTTCAGAAGCGCGGGCAGAAGGAGCCGACGGCGGACTGGACGCACGACGACTACCAATCGATGCTGCGCCAGATGACCTTCCAGGACGCCGACAAGAAGGTGTGGGGCGGCCACATGCCGGCGGCGACCTACGACCGCTTCCAGACGCACGTCCTGGCGTTCGGCGGGCACGTGGTGGACCCGAAGAACCTGGCCAAGTCGGCGCTGGACAGCAAGGAGGCGCAGCAGGGGCTGGAGTGGATGCGCGCGCGGATCCACCAGGACCAGACGCTGGCGCCGGAGGACGCGGCGAAGCGCACGTGGCAGCCCACCGGGGCGCAGGACGGGTTCGAGCAGGGGGCGCTGGCGACGATGGAGTCGGCGCTCGGGTCGGTCTTCCTGCGCGCGGCGAAGAACGCCGCGAACCTGAGCTGGGAGCTGGCGCACATCCCGAAGGGGCCGGCGAAGCGCGCCGCGCTGGGCACGACCGACGGGTGGGCGGTGTGGAAGGGGACGAAGTTCAAGGACGTGTCCTGGGAGCTGATCAAGTTCGCGACGACCAACGCGTACTACGATCAGCAGTCGCGCATCGAGGGGCGCGTGCCGTCGCGCAAGTCGGCGCTCGATGCATGGGTGAAGATCGTGCGCGAGCAGTTCCCGTCGACGCAGAGCGTCAACCTCAAGGTGATCACCGAGGCGCTGACGACGCTGAACTACCCCACGGTGGACGAGTCGTTCCTGTGCCAGACGGAGGCGCTGGCGGTGCTTCAGCCGGCGCTGGACGAGGTGTTCAAGAAGGGGGCGCCGGTGACGCTGTTCCGCGACATCAAGCCGCAGCTTGATGAGGCCGCGGGGCGCTGTGGCCTCGACGCTGCCAAGGTGTTCAAGTAGACCGATAGAGCGCAATCGATCCGGGGAGAGAGAACCAAGTCACATGATTCCGACACTCACACGCCGTGCGGTGCTGTTGGGAGCGGGCGGCACGGCGGGGGCGGTGGCCCTGGCCGCGTGCGGGGCATCGCAGTCCGCGCCGGGCGCCGCGACGATCAAGCCCGCCACGATCATCTGGACCAGCTGGGCCACGGCGGGCGCCGAGCTGGAGCGCATCCAGGAGCAGCAGAAGGGTTTCCGAACCGTGGCGCCGCAGGTCACGGTGAACATCCAGAACACGCCGTCGGGCACGGAGTACTACACCAAGCTGTTCTCCCAGCTCGCCGGTGGGACTGGTCCGGACGTGTTCCGCTCGCAGTCGCCCGAGTGGGAGGACCTGGCCAAGGCGGGGTCGCTGACGGAAGTGGCGCCGCTGATCGCCAAGGAGCCCAAGACGTCGGGACTGCAGAACATCTACCCGACGATCCTGCCGTCGACCAAGTACCGGGGGAAGATGTGCGGCATCCCGTTCGCGAGCACGTACATGGTGCTGTATGTGAACAAGCCGATGTGGCAGCGGCTGGGCGTGGCGCTGCCACCGGCGACGTGGGCGCAGAGCGGGTGGACGTGGGACGCGATGCTGGCGCGGCTCAAGTCACTCACCAAACGGCCCGACTCGATTGGCACGCTGCTGCCGTCGATCGGCAACCGGCTGAACGCGATGCTGTTCTCCAACAACGCACCGACCTTCAACGAGGCGCTGACCGAGACGACGATCACGCGCCCCGAGTACTACGAGGGCCTGCAGTGGATCGCCGACCTGCGCAACGTCCATCAGGTGGCGACGACGACGGCGGAGAACAAGGACTACACCTTCCAGAACGGCAAGGTGGCGATGTCGATGAGCATCACGGCGGCGTCGCTCGGCAGCACGCTGACGTCGATCAACAACCAGTTCGACATCGACCTTTACCCGGTCCCGATCGGGCCGAAGTCGACCAAGCCGGGGACGCTGAACTCGCTCAGTCTGTGGGTGATGAACAAGGACTCGAAGGCGCCGGACGCGGCGTGGGCGTTCACGAAGTACCTGGGCAGCCCGGAGGGGATGGACCCGGAGCTGCGGCGCGGGTTCTCGGCGCCCATCTACCCGGGCGTGGAGCAGCGCTTCATGCTGGAGTACCCGCAGCTGAACAAGGCGGCGGTGCTGGACGCGCAGAAGTACGCGTACCCGCTGCTCAACCCTCCGGGCTACTCCGAGATCGAGAAGAAGCTGACCGAGGGGATCACCGACGTGTACGAGGGGCGCAAGAACGCGCGCCAGATGGTGACCGAGTTGGCGCCGTCGATCAACGAGCTGATCAAGCAGTCGTCAAAGTAGGCGGCGGCATCAGGAGCGCGAGCCGAGAGCCGCAGCAAGCGCGCCGGCCCCGTGCGTCGGGCCGGCGCGCTCGATTCAGCGCGCCGGTGTGGCGGTCGGCGCGGGCTTGATCGCGGCCTCGAGGTCCATGTTGAGGACCTTGGCGGCGTTGCGCAGCGGGTCGTACTCCTTGTCCTCCCCCTTGGTCAGGCCGTCGATCCCGATGCCCTTCTGGAGCGCCTGCTTGCCCTCTGGCCGTCCGACGACGGCGAGCAGGCCGCTCTGCACCTTGGTGAAGACCGGCTCGGGCAGATCCTTGCGCGAGAAGACGCCGTCGTTCGGGATGTCCGCGGTCTGCACCAGGACGCGGATGTCCTGCTTGACGGTGGGGAAGGTCGTCTGCACGCGGTCTAGAATGTCGGTGTAGATCGCGCCGCCGTCCACCTGGCCGCTCAGGACCGCGGCGACCACCTTGTCGTGCCCGCCGGCGAAGATGACTTCCGAGAAGAACGACTTGGGATTGGTGATGCCCTGCTTGGCCAGGTAGTCCATCGGATAGAGGTAGCCCGATGCGCTTGCCGGGTCGGTGAAGGCGAACTTCTTCCCCTTGAGGTCCTGGATGGTCTTGGCGGTCGAGTCCGACTTGACGATGATCCCACCGGGGTAGGTGCGCTTCTGCGCGCCGGTCTTGGCGTCCTGGAAGACCGACATGAGCATCAGCTTGGCGCCGTACTTCTGGTTGGCGATGACGTAGGCCAGCGGTCCCATCCAGGCGACGTCGACCTGCTTGGCGCCCAGCGCTTCGACCACCGCCGCGTAGCTCGTGGGGACCGACGTCTCGAACGTGTAGCCCGTCTCCTTCTGGAGCATCTCCACAAACGGCTTCATGTTCTCGAGCAGCTTGCCGGCCTCGGCGTTGGGCACGAAGGCCATCTTGATCGGCCCGGTGACGGTGCCGCCGGCTCCCGCGCCGCCGCACGCCGCCAGGAGCGCGGCGCCCGCCGCCCCCAGCGCCCCACCCAGAAACCGAGCCCTAGACAGTCCAGACATGAGTCCTCCCTTCGCTGGCATTACCCAGTGCAGGTTCTTGCGGTCGGCGGCAGCGTGCGCGCGGTGCGCACTGGCCGCCCTCTCAGCCGGGCGTTCCCCAGCTCCCGCACTGCCAATTGTATGCCGCTACGCGCGGCGCCAGCTCTGGGCGCAGCCCCAGGCGGTGAACGCCGCGGTCACCGCCAGCCAGATCAGGAGTGTCCCGGGGAGGGACTCCACGGCCGCCCCCGCGGCGCTTCCAGGCCAGCGCTCGGTGAAGATGGTGCGCAGGATGTAGACGCTGAACCCCGCAGGCACCGTCGTCAGCGCCCAGATGGAGAGCAGCGCCAGCGGCCCGCCGATGCCCCGCACAGCTTCTCGCCTGCTCTGCCTACGCCGTCAGCCGAGGGAGCAACGCCGCCAGCATCCCCAGCCCTTCCGCGGCGGCGTGCACGAGCCAGTACGTCGCCGCCGCGACGACTCCCGCCGCCGGGATGGTCAGCACCCAGGCCCAGACGATGCGCGCGCCGACGCCCCACCTGACCGCGCTGAGGCGCCGCACCGACCCCACCCCCATGATGGCGCCGGTGATGGTGTGCGTCGTACTGACCGGGACGCCGAGGTGGGACGCGCCGAACAGGGTCGCGGCCGCCGCGGTCTCAGCGCAGTAGCCACCCGCGGGCGCGAGCTGCGTGATGCGCGTCGCCATGGTGTGGATGATCCGCCAGCCGCCGGCCAGTGTGCCCAGTCCGATGGCCGCGTGCGCCGCCAGCACGACCCACAGCGGTACGTAGAAGTCTGACCCCAGGTAGCCCGCCGAGAAGAGGAGCACGGCGATGATGCCCATCGTCTTCTGCGCGTCGTTGGCGCCGTGCCCCAGGCTGAACGCGGCGGCGGAGACGAGCTGCAGGCGGCGGAAAAGCGGTTCGGCGACGCGGCGATCGAGCCGGTGGGTCAGCCAGGAGACCGCGACCATCGCCACCGCGCCGAGCGCCAACCCCAGCAGCGGCGAGAGGACGATCCACGTGGCGGTGCGCTGCACGCCGGCAACGACTACCACGCTGATCCCGGCCTTGGCGATCCCGGCGCCGAGCAGCCCGCCGATCAGCGCGTGCGACGAGCTGCTGGGGATGCCCCAGTACCACGTCACCAGGTCCCAGAAGATCGCCCCCGCCAGCGCCGCAAGGATGACGTGGTTGTCGACGATCTTCGGGTCGATCGTGCCTTTGCCGATGGTGTTGGCGACGTGGAGCCCGAACCCGAACGCCGCGGCGAAGTTGAAGAACGCGGCCCACAGCACCGCGCGGCCGGGACTGAGCACGCGCGTCGCCACCACCGTGGCGATGGAGTTGGCCGCGTCGTGGAAGCCGTTGATGTAGTCGAATGCCAGCGCCAGGAGGACGATGGCGACGACGAAGATGAGGGTGCCGTCGACCGTCATGCGGCGCGTGCGTTCCGGCGGGGGTAGTGGTGGGGCGGCGTCAGGGGCGCCTCGCTACGCGTACTTGATGGCGATGACCTGCAACGTGTGCGCCACGTCCTCGGCCTTGTCGGTCGTCTCCTCCAGCAGCTCGTAGACGCGCTCCAGGCGCGACGCGGCGATCATGGCGGGCACGTCGGTGACGCCGTCGTAGAGCCCGGCGACGGCGTCGCCGAGCACGTCGTCGGCCTCGTCCTCCAGGCGGCGCACCTCGGAAAGCGCCTGGTCGAGCGACTGGCCGTACTCCCTACGCTCGACGAGTGCGATTGCGGCTGCGAGCTGCTCGACCTGCTCCTGGATGATGCGCCCCATTTCCTGGGCGCGCTTCGGCGCGCGGCGCACTCGATAGAGGCGCATCCGCCGCGCGCACTCCTCGATGCAATCGAGCAGCTCGTCGAGCTGATCGGCCAGGGCGTCGATGTCCTCCCGGTCCAGCGGGGTGATGAAGGTCTTGCCCAGGGCGCGCGTGATGCCGTGCGTGATCTCGACGCCGGTCTGCTCGATGTCCCGGATACGGCGCGTTTTGCGGTCGACGTCCTGGTAGTGCTCGAGCAGGTCGACGAGGAGGCGCGCTGCCTCGGAGAGGTTGCGCGCGCTGCGGTTGAACAGCTCGAAGAACTCGCTCTGCTGGGGCAGGAGCCGAATGCGCGACAGAGCCATCTCCACCCATCGTACTGCGGCCGGCGCCGCGGCCGCGCGGGCTCAGGTGAGCGCGCGGAGGCGCGGCCGCGTCAGGAGGACGGACAGCGCGAAGAGCGCGCAGATGGCGCCCCCCGCCGCCACGGTGGCGGCGGCCCCGAAGTGCTCCGCGGCCGCGCCGGCCGCCATGCTGCCCAGCGGCATGAGCCCGAACGTGGTGAGCGTCAGCACGCTCAGGATCCGCCCGCGCATCTCGTCCGGCGCCAGCAGCTGGAGGAAGGTCTGGTTGATGGAGGAGAAAATCATGCTGCAGGCGCTGGCGATGAACAGCAGCACGAGCGACAGATCGAGCCGCCGGCTGCCGGCGAAGAGGATCAGCGCGGCGCCGTAGGCGGCGCCCATCACCAGCTGGAGCAGCCCGCGGCGCTTGAAGCTGCCCAGCGACGCGGCGAACAGCGCGCCGCACAGCGCCCCCGCTCCCGTTGCGCTCATCAGCGCGCCCAATCCCTGCGGGCCGACGTGCAGGACCGACTCGGCGAACACCGGCATCAACGACTGAGTGCCAGGGCGACCGAACATGGCGGGAATCGCGGCGATGAGCACGAGCGTCCCCAGCACCTCGTGCCGGAAGACGAACGAGATGCCCTCGCGCGCGCTTTGCAGCATTGAGAGCTTGCGCGCCGGCGGGTTCCACGGCGGGAGCTTCAGCCGCAGCAACGAGTAGATCACCGCGACGAAGCTCAACCCATTCAGCAGGAAGGCCCAGCCGGGGCCCGCGCCGGCGACGACGAGTCCGGCGATGGCGGGGCCGAGGAGCTGGCTGGTCTGGAACTGTGCCGAGTTGACCGCGACGGCGTTCTGCAGGTCGTGGCGCGGCACGAGATCGGAGATGATCCCCTGGCGCACGGGCGTGTTGATCGCGTTGACCAGGCCGGAGAGGAAGGCGATGACCATCACGTGCTCGACGCGCACCAGCCCGCTCAGCGTCAGCCCCGCGAGGAGAAAGGCGAGCACCATCTGCACCGTCTGCGTTGCCAGCATGAGCGTGCGCCGCTCGATGCGATCCGCCAGCACGCCGCCGACTAACGAGAGGAAGAGCGACGGCAGCCCCTGTAGGAAGCTGACAGTGCCGAGCAGCAACGCAGACCCGGTGAGCTGATAGACGAGCCAGCTCTGGGCGAGGGTCTGCATCCACGTGCCGACGTTGGAGAGCAAGGCCCCACTCCAGTAGAGCCGGAAGTTGGGGTGGCGGCGCAAGGCGCCAAAGGTGTCGGGCCGGAAGGCGGCACCGCGACGGGGGGTGCGCGAGGCGCCGGACGGAGCGTCGGTTGTGTCGGGTGTGGTGCTAGGCGGTCCGGCGCTCGCCGTCTGGGTCACCTGGCAAGTAATACAACTCGCGCTGCAGCGGTCGAATCTCCACCGCGGTCCCCTCGGGAAGGGGGACAAGGCGATCGGGGTTGCGGTCGTGCACCGCCAACGCCGAGCCGTCGACTAACGCCACCTCGTACTCCACGACGGGCCCCAGGAAGGCGGAATGGCGCACGGTGCCGCGCAGCGCGCGCTCCGACGCCTGGCCGTTCACTTCGGCCACCGTCACCGCCTCGGGCCGGAGGACGACGGTCACGTCGTCGCCCGCCGCCGGCGAGGACGGCCCGCGCGCCGGGAAGCGCGTCCCTGCCACCTCGATGGTCGCCGAGCCGCCGGCCCCCACCTCGACGACGCGCGCTGGGACGAAGTTGGCGCGCCCCAGGAAGCCCGCGACGAAGCGCTCGCTCGGCCGGCCATACACCTCGTGCGGCGCGCCGACCTGGCGGATGGTGCCCTGGCTCATGACGACGACGCGATCGGAGAGGACCATCGCCTCGGCCTGATCGTGGGTGACGTAAACGGCGGTGATGTTGTTGTTCTTTTGCAGCGCGCGGATCTGGAAGCGCATCTGCTCGCGCAGGGTTGCATCGAGGTTGGAGAGCGGCTCGTCGAAGAGCAGCACTGCAGGCTGCACCACCAGGGCGCGCGCGAGGGCGACGCGCTGCTGCTGCCCGCCTGAGAGCTGGTTGGGCGAGCGGTTCTCGAGCCCACGCAGGTCGACCTGGTCGAGCGCGCCGGCGACGCGCTCGCGCACCTCGGCGTCGGGCCGGCGCTGGACGCGCAGGCCGTACGCGACGTTCTCGTAGACGCTGAGGTGGGGGAAGAGCGCGTAGGACTGGAAGACCATCGCCATGCCGCGCCGGTGGGGCGGCAGCGACTGGATCTCGCGTCCGTCCAGCACGATGCGCCCCTCGGTGGGAGTCTCGAAGCCGGCGATCATGCGCAGGGTGGTCGTCTTGCCGCAGCCTGATGGGCCGAGCAGCGTAACCATCTCGCCGCGCTCGATGGAGAGCGAGACGCCGTCCACGGCGACGGTCTCGCGCCCGCCCGCGTCGCGCGAGGGGAAGCGCTTGACGACGTTGTCCAGGACCAGGTAGCTCATCGGGTCACACGGTCCTCTGGTAGCTGAGGTCCACGGCGACGGCGCGGCCCCAGCGGTTGACCGCGAGCGTCATCAGCCCGATCACCGCGAGCACGATGGCGATCAGCACACTGGTGTAGGAGAGCGCCACGCCCATGTAGCCCAGGTCGAGCTGGTCGAGGATCTCTTTGGTGAGGATCTTCCAGCGCGGCGAGGCGAGGAAGATGATGGCCGACAGCGCGGTCATGTTCCGGGTGAAGGAGAAGACCATGCCGGCGAGCAGCGCCGGCCGTATGAGCGGCAGGACGATCTTGCGGAACGTCACCTGCGCGTCGGCGCCGAGGTTGACCGACGCTTCCTCGAGGGCCGGGTCGATCTGCTGCAGGGCAGCGGCGGCGGCGCGCTGCGCCACGGGCAGGCTGCGCACGGCGAAGGCGATGACGATGATGGCCGCGGTGCCGGTGAGCACGAGAGGCGGGCGGTTGAAGGCCAGCAGGTAGCCGATCCCCAGCACCGTACCCGGCACGGCAGCCCCAAGCATCGCCAGGAAGTCAAGCGCCTCGCGTCCCGTGAACTTCTGGCGCACGGTGAGGTACGCCACCATCAGCCCCAGCAAGGCGGCGAGCGGCGTCGCCAGCGCCGCGAGGAGGGTTGTATCGGTCATGGCGCGGCTGCCGCGCGAGAAGGCGGTCTGGAAGTGCTCGAGCGTGGGCCGGTAGTCAGCGCCCCAGACGCGGATGAAGGCGCTGGACAGCACCGTGACGTACAGCATCAGCACGATCAGCGCGATGACGGCGCACAGCAGCCACAGCCCCCACGCGGCGGGGCCGATCGCCCCAGGGCGCGCGTTCCCCACCGGCTTCCCCGTGACTGACACGTAGGAGCGCTTCCCCACCCAGTAGCGCTGCAGGATGAAGACGACGATCGACGGAAGGAGCAGCACGGTCGAGAGCGCCGCCCCCAGCTGGAAGTTGCTCTGGCCGATGATGGAGAGCCACGACTGAAGCGCCAGCACGTTGAAGTCGCCGCCGATGAGCACGGGGTTGCCCAGGTCGGCGAGCGATTCGATGAACAGCAGCAGGATCGAGCCGGCGAACCCGGGCACGAGCAGGGGGAGCGTCACGGTGCGGAAGGTCCGCCAGCGCGTCGCTCCGAGATTGGCCGCCGCTTCCTCCAGGGAGGGATCAACCGCCTTGAGCAGCCCCTCGAAGAGCAGGAACGCCACCGGGAAGAAGCTGACCAGCTGCACGAACGCCAGGCCAGACAGGCCGTAGACGTTGGCCTCCCAGTGGAAGACGCCCCGCGTGATCAGGCCGCTGCGGCCGAAGAGGAGGATCGTCGCCAGCGCGAGCGCGAACGGCGGCGAAATGATGGGCAGCAGGACGAGCAGGCGAAGGGGCGCGGCCAGCCAGCGCGGCGGGTGGGCGCGCACCAGGGTGTAGGCGTAGACGAATCCGATGGCGGTCCCCACGACCGCCACGAGGATCCCGAGCACGATCGTGTTCTGGATCACGCGGTGATAGACCGGCCGCGTGAGGATGCTCTCCCACGCGGTCAGATAGAGCACGCCCCGCCGGAAGAAGCCTTCTGACAGGATCTTGAACAGCGGGTAGACGACGAAGAGCGCGACCACCCCGACGGCGATGAGAAGGCCGGCGAGCAGCGCCGGATCCTGCGCGATCCGCCGCAGCTCCTCCAGCCGCATGGAGCGCGCCGCCGGTCGCGGTGTGACCGCGACCGGCGCTGTCAGCGAAGCCAAAGACTAAGCCCGCGGCTGGGGCGCGATCTCCTCGGTGTACCGCGTGCGGAGCTTCTCCTCCGTCGACCCGGCGTACTCGATGTCGTAGTTGATCAGCTTGACCTGGAGGAACTCGGGCTTCGAAACCTTCGCCTTCGGGTTGGTCGGCGCCTGATAGGCCTTCACCGTCGGCCCAATCTCCTGCGCCTCGGTCGTCAGCGCCCAGTCGATCCACTTCTTGGCGCTGGCCTTGTTCTTGGCGCCCTTGATCAGCGCCATCCCGCCGATCTCGTACCCCGTCCCGTCGGTGGGGAAAGTCAGCTTGATGGGCAGCCCCTTCTCGACGCTGACGAAGATGTCGTGCGAGAAGACGACGCCGATCGTCGCCTCGTTCCGCTCCAGGAAGGGCATCGGCCCAGACCCGGAACGCGTGTACTGGAGAACGTTGTTGTGGAAGTCCTTGACCCACTTCCAGAAGTCGTTCTCGTTCTTGTTCTTCAGCTGCAGCACGGTCTGCATGCTGGTCAGCGCGGTGCCCGACGTGGCGGGGTGGGCCATGACGATCTCGCCCTTGTAGATGGGCTTGAGCAGATCGTCCCACGTCTTCGGCTCGGGGATGTTCTTCTCCGCCGCGCGCTTGGTGTTGACGGCGAAGCCGATGGAGCCGACGTAGATGCCGGTCCAGAAGCCGTCCTTGTCCTTGTACTTGTCGGGGATTTCGGCTGCGGTGGGAGCCTTATAGGCCTCCAGCAGGTTCTGCTTCTTGGCGCTCACGAAGCTGTCGGCGGGGCTGCCCCACCAGACGTCGAAGGACTGGTTGCCCTCCTCGGCCTTGAGCTTGGCCAGCGCCTCGCCGCCGGAGAGGCGCGAGCTGGTCGTCTCGATGGTGAACTTCTTCTGGAAGGCGGCGGTCTGGGCCGCGATCCAGTCGGGCTGCGGACTGGCCATGACGACCAGCTTGCCGGTCTCGGGGTCCTTGGCCGTGCTCGCGGCCGGCGTGCCCGCGCCGCCGCACGCTGCCGCGAGGCCGCTCGCGCCCAGCATGCCGGTCGCGCCCATGGCGCGCAGGAAGGTCCGGCGGGAGCGGGCGTCGACGCCGATGCTCAGCCGGTGAAAGATGTCTGTGTCGGTCATTGTCAACCTCTCTGATCGGGCTCATCGGCGAGCCCGCGCCATGGTAGCAGCGAATCCAGAGAGGGGCGGGTCCCGACGCCCAGCCGGGACGCTAGGACGCCTGGGCGTGGAGGACGGTATTCCAGGGGGCGTGGGGATGGTCGCGCTCGCGCTCAATGAACATGGAAACCGCGGTGGGCGTGACCCAGGAGCGATGGACGGCGCGCTTGGAGCGGAGCTTCCCGAGGCGGATCCCCCACAGCAGGAAGTTGGGTGAGACCCCGAACCGCGCCGAGGCCTCCTGGAGCGTCAGGTGGAAGCGCGGGCGGTGCTGGTTGGCGAAGAACCCCATGCCCCGAGCCTAGGCTGGGCGAGGTAAGAGTGGGCGGAGAGTCTCCTCTCCGTCATCGGCCGCGTGGCCGACCCGGCGGCGCGGCCGGCAGGGCCATCGCGGGGGCAACGCGGGGGCATCGCGCGGAGCCCGGGCGGCGCGGGCAGCGGGCGCTGCGGCCCCGGAGCGACCGGCATCCGGGGCCGCGGATCGCTTTCCGCCGGCGGCTAGGACGCCTGGCGCACCTGCGGCAGGGTCTGGGTCAGGCTCCAGGGGCCGTGCTGGGCTGCCTGCTGCCGGTCCAGGAAGGCCTGGACAGCGGTCGGCGTGACCCAGGAGCGGTGCGCCGCGCGCTTGGCGTAGAGCTGGTGCCGGCGGATGGCCTGCGCCAGCGTCTGGGGCGGGACGCCGAACCGGCGCGCCGCCTCCTCCAGCGTGAGATGCAGCTTGGGGCGATGCTGGTTGCTGTAGGCCCCCATGTCTCTGTGTGCCTCCTGTCCATAGACTACTGTCCACTGGACGACGGCGCAGTGAAATAGTCGCCTTGCCCGACGCCAGCCAAACTGGCACAACCTGGCGACTCCGCTTAGTAAAGGAACACACAGATGGCAGACGGCGGCGCCAAGATCGGCGTGATCGGCCTGGCGGTCATGGGGCAGAACCTGGCGCGGAACATCGCCCGCAACGGCTTCCCGACGGCGGTGTACAACCGGACCGCGGCGCGGACCGACGAACTGATCTCGCAGTTCGGCTCGGAGGGCAACTTCACCCCCGCCAAGGAACTGCGCCAGCTCGTCGCCTCGATCGTCCGCCCGCGCGCGATCATCCTGATGGTCCAGGCGGGGCGGGCTGTAGACGCGGTGATCAACGACCTGAAGCCGCTGCTCGAGCCGGGCGACATCATCATCGACGGCGGCAACTCGTACTTCCCGGACACCGAGCGGCGCTTCAAAGAGGTGGAAGCGGCCGGGCTGCGCTTCATCGGCACGGGCATCTCGGGCGGCGAGGAGGGGGCGCTGCTGGGCCCGAGCATCATGCCCGGCGGGTCAAGGGAGGCGTACGAGCACGTCAAGCCGATCCTGACGAAGATCGCGGCGCAGGTGGACGGGACGCCGTGCTGCACGTACATCGGCGCGGGCGGCGCGGGGCACTTCGTCAAGATGGTCCACAACGGCATCGAGTACGCCGACATGCAGCTGATCGCCGAGTCGTACGACCTGCTGCGCCTGACGCTCGGTCTCTCCGCCCCGGAACTGGCCGAGATCTTCGCCGAGTGGAACAAGGGCGACCTCGACTCCTACCTGATCGAGATCACGGCGGACGTGCTCCGGAAGCAGGACGCGGCGAGCGGCAAGCCGCTGGTCGACGTCATCCTGGACGAAGCGGCGCACAAGGGCACGGGCAAGTGGACGTCGCAGTCGGCGCTCGACCTGGGCGTGCCCGTGACGGCGATCACCGAGGCGGTGTTCGCGCGGTTCCTCTCCTCACGCAAGAGCGAGCGGGTGAAAGCCGCGGGCGTGCTGCCGGGCCCAACCGCCCAGCGCCAGTCGAGCGGCGACCGCGCGGCGCTGATCGAGGACGTGCGGCGCGCGCTGTACGCCTCCAAGGTCATCGCCTACGCGCAGGGGTTCCAGCAGATGGCCGCTGCGGCCGAGGAGTACGGTTGGCAGCTGAACATGGGGGAGATCTCGACCATCTGGCGGGGCGGGTGCATCATCCGCGCGCGCTTCCTCAACCGAATCAAGGAGGCGTACGACCAGGTCCCCGATCTGGAGAACCTGCTCTTCGCGCCCTACTTCCGGGACGCGGTCGCCGAATCGCAGGACGCGTGGCGGCGCGTGGTCACGCTGGCGGTGCAGCAGGGTGTGCCCGTGCCCGCGTTCTCGTCGTCGCTGGCCTACTACGACGGCTACCGGCGCGAGCGCCTGCCGGCCAACCTCCTGCAAGGGCTGCGCGACTATTTCGGCGCGCACACCTACCACCGGATCGACAAGCCAGGCACGTTCCACACGCGCTGGGCGCAGGAGGGGAACGAGGTGGAGGTCGAGGCCAGCCACTAGCGCCCGATGGACGGGCCGCATCTCGAGTGGGATGATTGGAATCGGGCCCATGTTGCGCGGCACGGAGTCACCGAGCAGGAGGTCGAGCAGGCGTGCCGCAACGCCCGGCTCGCGCTCCGAGGCTATAGCGGCCGCACGATCCTCATCGGTCCAGCGCGAGCCGGGCGCCTGCTGGCGATCGTGGTTGCCCAGGTTGCCGAGGGTCCGGTGTACTACCCTGTAACCGCAAGACCGGCGAGCGTCAAGGAGCGGCGACTGTACCGCTCGCGTGAAGGCAATAACGAGCGATGACAAGTCCTCC
>DASTZM010000355.1:0-2096 GCA_035764305.1 Chloroflexota bacterium
TGTAAGAGCGCCCCGGATACCGTTATCTGGATGGCGCACCGGGCGAAGCGGGTGCCGACCTGGCACGGCGAATCGGCGAGCCCGGCAGCGGCGCTCCGGGAGCTTGGCTCCGGCGGACGGGTGGTGCGCGAGCTGGGTGGCAACGCCAACATGCACTGGGTGGTGGCGGGAATGCGCGGCGGGGATGCGGATGGGCGAGCGGTGCTGCGGCGCTACCGGCCGCGGTTGGAAGAGGTGGAGGTGGCGTACGAGCTGCGGGTGCTGGCGCGGGTGGCGGCGCTGCGGTGGCACGTGCCGGTCGCGCTGACAGAGCCGGTGCGCGTGGGCCGGCACCTGTGGTGTCTGTTCCGCTACATCCCCGGAGCGCCGAAGCGTGCACGGTCCGAGCACGGCAAGCGTGAGGAGCAGCGGAGCCGGGGACGGCTGCTGGCGCGACTGCACGCGGACCTGGCGACGCTGGGGGACGTGGGACAGCGCCACGGTTGGCAGCGGCGCGAAGAGGTGCTGGGTCCGCGAGATGACGGACTGACGGTGGAGGAAGTGATCCGCGAGCGCGTCGTGCCGGAGGAGGCCGAGATCATGCTGGCGTATGCCGAGCGAGCGCGGGTGCGGTTCGCGAAGGTCGACGCGCCGCGGCGGCCGGTGATGGTTGTCCACGGCGACCTGATCACCGGCAACGTGCTCTATCGGAAGGGCGAGCTGAGTGGGGTGATCGACTTCGATTTCACCCACCTGGACCACCGCGCGGCGGACTTCGTGTGGACGTGGCGCGGGCGGAACGACGAGGTCGTGCGGGGATACGAGGAGGTGACGCCGCTGTCGGAGACCGACCGAGCGCTGCTGGCGCCGTGCTACTGGGTGTCGGTGCTCGACTCGGCGCGCAGCGAGGCGCTGCACGAGAGTGACCAGAGTCGGCGCGTCTCGCTGCCGGGGAACGTGGCGTATCTCCAGCGCCGGTCGGAGCTGACGGGGAACTAGCGGGGCGGCGTTGCGGCGGTAGGGGCATGCGCCCCCACCGCCGCTGCGGCTAGTAGCGGTAGTGGGCGTTCTTGAAGGGGCCCTTTGGAGAGACGCCGATGTAGCGCGCCTGCTCCTCGGTCAGCTCGGAGAGCTGCGCGTCGAGCTTGGCGAGCTGCAGGCGGGCGACCTTCTCGTCGAGCTCCTTGGGCAGGAGGTGGACGCCGACCGGGAACTTCTCCTTGGCGGTGTGGAGCGCGATCTGGGCCAGGACCTGGTTGGCGAACGAGGAGCCCATGACGTAGCTGGGATGGCCGGTGCCGCAGCCCAGGTTGACCAGACGCCCCTCAGCCAGGAGGATGATGCGCTTGCCGTCGGGGAAGACCACGTGGTCGACCTGCGGCTTGATGTTCTCCCACTCGTACTCGCGCAGGCTGGCGACGTCGATCTCGTTGTCGAAGTGGCCGATGTTGCAGACGATGGCGTTCTGCTTCATCTTGCGCATGTGGGCGTGGGTGATGACGTTCACGTTGCCCGTGGCGGTGACGAAGATGTCGGCCTTGTCGGCGGCGTAGTCCATCGTGACGACGCGGTAGCCCTCCATCGCGGCCTGGAGCGCGCAGATGGGATCAACCTCGGTGACCCACACCTGGGCCTGGAGGCCGCGCAGCGCCTGGGCCGAGCCCTTCCCCACCTCGCCGTAGCCGGCGACGACGGCAACCTTGCCGGCGACCATGACGTCGGTGGCGCGCTTGATGCCGTCCACGAGCGACTCGCGGCAGCCGTAGATGTTGTCGAACTTGGACTTGGTGACCGAGTCGTTGACGTTGATCACGGGGAAGAGGAGGGTGCCGTCCTTCTCCATCTGGTACATGCGGTGCACGCCGGTGGTGGTCTCCTCGCTGACGCCGACGGTGTCCTTTGCGACGTGGGAGTACCAGTCCTTGCCGCGCGAGCCGATGGTGCCGAAGAGGATGCGCTCCTCATCGCTGGACGGGCTGGAGAGTGCGGAGGGATCCTTGACGGCGCGGATGCCGAGGTGGACCAACAACGTGGCGTCGCCACCGTCGTCGACGATGCCGGTGGGGCCGCGGCCGCCAAAGTCGAAGATGCGGTGGGTGAAGTCCCAGTACTCCTCG
>DASTZM010000356.1:0-5002 GCA_035764305.1 Chloroflexota bacterium
AGGTTCGACTTGCCGTGCCCGTTGTCGCCCCAGAAGATGCTGACACCCGGCTCGAGCGGAAGCTCGAGCCGGGTGTAGTTGCGAAAGGTGGCGAGCGAGAGCTGCCTAAGGAGCAAAATAGGAGAGCAAGGTCGCCCGCTAGGAGGCGCGCACCTCGACGCCGGTCAGCTTCTCGAGCGGCCGGATGACCGCGGCGATGTCCTCGGCGCCAAACCCGGCGTCACGCGCCTCCTCGAACACTTGCAGCGCGAGCGCGCTGAGCAGCATCCGCACGCGCGACTCCTTGCCCACGTCGAGGCCGAGTGCGAGGTCCTTGTGCAGGAGATCGACCGAGAACATCGCGTCAAACTTCCCCTTGAGGATCAGGTCGGGGAAGCAGCGCTGGAGCTGGAAGCTGTTGCCCGTAGCGGCGCCGATCGTCTCGAACAGGAGTGTCGGATCGACGCCGGCCTTGACGCCCAGCACCATTGCCTCCGCTGCGCCGGCGAGGTTGATTCCCACCAGCAGTTGGTTCATGAGTTTCACGACCGCGCCGGCGCCCACCGGACCCGCATACACAATCTTCTTCCCCACCGCCTCGAGCACTGGCAGGACGCGCTCGTACTGCGCCCGCTCGCCGCCGGTCATGATGGTCAGCGTCCCCGCCTCGGCGCCGGTCGTGCCTCCGGAGACTGGCGCGTCGACATACCAGCAGTCCTTCTCACGCAGGCGCTCCGCGACGGACCGGCACGTACCCGGTCCGATGGTGCTGAAGTCCACGACGACACTGTTGGGCTTGATCGCTCCAAGTACCCCGCCCTTGCCCAGCACGACCTCCTCGACGGTGGCGGGGACCGGGAGGCACAGGCAGATCACCTCGGCGCTGGCGGCGACGTCGGCGGGCTTCGCGGCGGCGCGCGCGCCCTGCTTGGCGACCTCGTCGACGACGGCGCGGCTGCGGTTGCTGACCGTGAGTGGGAAGCCCTTCTTCAAGATGTTGAGCGACATTGGGCGGCCCATCTTCCCCAGACCGATGAAGCCGACTGTAAGCTGAGGCATCTGGCGATGGTACCGGTCTATCCCATTTCATCTCAGGCAGGAATGGCGGCGGCGGTCGATGCGCTGCGCGCCGGCGAGATCATCGCGTACCCCACCGATACGCTGTACGGCGTCGGCGGGGACGCACTGTCGGCTGACGCCGTAGGACGCGTGCAGCGCGCGAAGGGGCGGGAGGAGGGAAAGGGGACGCCCGTGCTGCTGGCGGATGCGGCCGAGGTGACGCGGCTCGCCGCGGAGTGGCCGGCGGCGGCGGCGCGGCTCGCGGAGCGCTACTGGCCCGGCGCCCTCACCGTCGTGGTGGCGGCGCGTGCGGACGTCCCCGAAGGGGTGCGCACTGGAGCGAACGTGGCGTTGCGCGTGCCGGGGCACCCCCGGCTGCGGGAGCTAATTCGACGCGCGGGGGTCCCACTCATCGGAACCAGCGCCAACCGTTCCGGCGAGCCGCCCGCGGTAACGGCGCGGGCGGCGGCCGACGCGCTTGGGGAGAGCGTTCGATTGGTGTTGGACGGCGGGCGAGTCGGGGGAGCGCCGTCAACTGTCGTCGTCGTCGAGTCCGGCGGCGTGCGCGTCGTGCGCGAGGGTGCGATCCCCTCCGCCGAGGTCCTGGCGGCGGCCGGAGCGGTCGGAGCGGCCCCTACGCCGGGATGATCAGCCGCTGGCCGATGTTCAGGATCGTGTTGCTGCTCGGCAAGTTGTTGGCGGCGATGATCGCCTGCACCGTGGTGTTGTAGCGCGTAGCGATCGCCGACAGCGTGTCACCCGCGGCGACGATGTGCTCGCGCTGACCGGCAGCGGGGGTGGGGGTACGCGCGGCCGTGGCCTGAGGCGCCGCGGTGGCGGTGGCAACCGCGGGTGCGGCCGTGGCGGCGGCGGGGGCGGCCTGACCCGCGGGAGCCCCCGCCTGGCCCCCAGCGGTTGGCTGTGCCGCCGGTCGCTGCGTCGCCGCCGGTGCCGGCCCGCGAAGCGAGCTTGCGGCCGAGCCGACCCCCATGCCCGCGATGCGGAACATGATCGCGGCCGAGCACAGCGTCAGAACGATGACGAAGCCGAGTCCGACGCGCGCTTTCCAATGCTCGCCGCTGCGCCGCTGCGCGGATGGACTGGGGAAGCGCCGCTCGGGCGCCGAGACGTATTCCTGCACGAGTCAGCCAGAGAATAAACGCGCGTTCCGCCGAACGGCAAGGTTGTAACCTGGACGTCCAGGTATGGAGCCGCGCCGCGGGCCGATCGACTACACGGGAATGCGCGCGCTCGTCATGGGACTGGGCGTACACGGTGGCGGTGCGGGCGTCGCCCGATTCCTGGCCCAGCGCGGCGCGCGAGTGACCGTCACAGACCTGCAGCCGGCGGAGCAGCTCCAGGAATCGATGTCACGTCTGGAAGGGCTCGACGTGCGCTACGTCCTGGGCGAGCACCACGACGAGGACTTCCTGAACGCGGACTTTATTGTGCGCAACCCGGCTGTCCCGGTCACGCAGCGCCACCTGGCGCTCGCGCGCCAGCACGGCGTGCCCATCTATATGGAGATGACCCTGTTCTTCATGGAGTGCCCGCCAGATCGTGTGGTGGGAGTGACGGGGACCCGCGGCAAGACCACCACGACGACGCTGATTGGCGAGATCCTGAAGGCCGACCGGCGCGACGTGGTGGTCGCCGGGAACCTGCGCGTCTCGGCGCTGGAGCAGCTCGCGCGAATCGGCTCGACCACAGACGTGGTCCTGGAGATGTCGAGTTTCCAGCTGGAAGGGCTGGAGGTCATCGAGAAGAGCCCGCGCGCCGCCGTGCTGACGAACCTCCTGACCGATCATCTCAATCGCTACCCCTCGTTGGAGGCGTACTTCGAGGCGAAGCGCAACATCTTCCGCTACCAGGGCTCCGACGGGATCTTGGCGCTGAACCGGGACGACCCGCGCCTGGCGGCGTGGGAAGGGCTGGCGCCGGGCTTTCTCGTCTGGTACTCGCCCAGCGATGACGTGCCCGGCGCTCAGCGAGCGCGACTGAAGGGTGCCCACAACCGCGCCAACATGGCAGCCGCGGCGGCGATCACCGCGGCGCTGGGCGTGGAGCAAGAGGTGATCGGGCGGGCCATACAGGGGTTCGCCGGGGTGCCTTACCGGCAGGAGCTGATCCGCGAAATCGACGGCGTGCAGTTCGTGAACGACACCGCCGCGACGTCGCCCGACGCGACCATCGCGGCGCTGGCCGTCGCCGAGCGCCCCACGGTGCTGATCGCCGGAGGTGCCGACAAGGGACTCGACTTCGACGCGCTCGGCGAGGCCGTGCGCGCGCCGGGCAGTCTGGTGAAGGCCGTCGTGCTTCTCGAGGGGAGCGCGACCGAACGAATCGCGGCGCTGATCGGGGACCGTCTGGTGGGACGGTTCGACGACCTGCGGACCGCGATCGCGGCGGCGTGGGAGCGCGCCGCCCCGGGGGACACGGTGCTCCTCTCGCCGGGGTGCGCGTCGTTCGGGATGTTCCGCAACGAGTTCGACCGGGGCGATCAGTTCAACGCGATCGTGCGGTCGTTCTAGCGTCCCTCACCCCGCCCAGCTCCCGCCGGGGGGTGAGCTCAGCGCTTGGTGTAGACGACGATCAGGAAGCCGTTGGTCGCTTCGCGGCCCACCACGGTGACGTCCGACTCCCGCACGGTGCCGGCGCGCAGCGGCCCGAAGGACTGGTGCGACGCGACGTCATAGTAGACCCGCGTACCCCCGACGTCGATGCCCTCGACGTTGCTCCGCTTGGCAAAGACACCAGGCCGGACCTGGATCAGAGTGTCGTCGGGCTGCATCGAGCGCGCGTAGGCGAGAACCCGCTCGACGTCCGCAGGGCCAAGCTGGGTCTGGGGCGCCACAGCGCTGGGCGCGCTCAGAGCGCGGGAGAACAGACCGGTCTGTGGGATGAGCAGCGCCAGTGCGGTGACGATGAATACGCCCGCGGCGACGAGTAACAGGAGGGGGTACGAGCTGCGCTGCCAGACCTGGACACGGGCGGTGTAGCGGTGTGAGGGCGGCGCGTAGGTACTCGCCATGATCGGCCCCTCCTGAGGCGCCGCCCAGAAAAGCAAGAAGCGTGCCGCGATTTACGTAACTCGGGCCAGCGTTTCCTGTTGCAGCGCGAAGAGCTGCTTCGTGCCGCCTTCCGCGAGGGCAAGGAGCTGGTTCATTTGGTCGCGCGAGAACGTGTTGTGCTCGGCCGTGCCCTGCACCTCGATGAAGTGGCCTGCGCCCGTCATGACGACGTTGAAGTCGACGTCGGCACGCGAATCCTCGACGTAGTTGAGGTCGAGTACCGGCTCCCCGTTGACGATCCCGACGCTCGTCGCGGCGACGGGCGTGAGGGGCGGCAGCTTCTTCAGCGTGCCCGCCGCGACGACTTTGTGGAGCGCCAGTGCTAGCGCGACGTAAGCGCCGGTGATCGATGCGGTGCGCGTGCCGCCGTCGGCCTGGATGACGTCGCAGTCGATGAACAGCGTGCGGGGACCGAGCGCCGTCAGCGAGACGGCGGCGCGCAGTGAGCGCCCGATCAAGCGCTGGATCTCGTGCGTCCGGCCGCCGACGCGCCCGCGGGTCGATTCACGCTGGCTGCGCGTGTGGGTCGAGCGCGGCAGCATCGCGTACTCGGCCGTGATCCAGCCCTGGTCGGTGTTCTTGAGATGCGGCGGCTGGGATTCCTCCACGCTCACGGCGCACAGGACGCGTGTCTGGCCGGCCTCGATCAGCACGGAGCCTTCGGCGTGGTCGAGGTAGTTGGGGGTGATCTTCACCGGACGCAGCTCGTCGGGCGCGCGGCCGTCGGCTCTAGCCATTGATCGTTCCCATCTGCGGGCGCTGCGGCGAAGACTTCAGGCTGATCGAGCGCAGCCAGGGGACGACCATGGGCGGCGACGTGTAGCCCTGCACATACGGCTTGACCAGCATGTAGCGGTTGGAGTGCCACAGCGGCACCCACGGCGCGTCTTTCA
>DASTZM010000357.1:0-3820 GCA_035764305.1 Chloroflexota bacterium
CGCGCCGGGCGCCGCGTGCGGCGCCCGGCGCGAGTCGGCTGAGGGATGTCTCTTTGTGGCCGCCTCCGCGAGGGTTTAGACTGCCCGCGAGGAAGGAGGCGGAGCGAATCGATGGCGGTGCGTGGAGGAGAGAAGCGTGTATGGGGTGGGGCGGAGAGGGGAACGGGGATGACGCGGCGGGGCTGGCTGGCGGGGCTGGGGATGGGAACGGGAGCGGTGGTGACGGCGGCGTGTGGCGGGCAGAGCGGCGGGGATGTGGGGCAGAGCGGCGGGCCGATCAAACCGGAGCCGGGGACGCTGCTGTGGCTGTACTGGAGCAACCCGCCGGACCGGAAGGTTCTGCACGACCAGATCGTGGCGAAGTTCCAGGCGGAGAACCCGAACGTGAAGGTGGATGGGGTGGATCCGCCTTCGGGCGGGGCGGCGGGGTACGTGACGAAGGTGGCGGTGATGACGTCGGCGGGAGAGAAGCTGGACGTCTTCGGGCTGAGCCCGGTGTGGGTGCCGGACAACGTCGACGCGAAGCTGGCGCACGACCTGAACTCCTACGCGGCGCGAGACAAGGCGTTCAAGGTGGACGACTACGCGAAGGGGGTGATCGACGCGGGGAGCTGGAAGGGGAAGCTGTACTTCCTGGCGGTGTTCGCGAACTTCAACCTGCTGTACTACAACAAGACGCTGCTGGATCGGGCGGGGGTGAAGTACCCGGATGACACGTGGACGAAGGAGATGGTGCTCGACGCGGCGCGGAAGCTGACGGGTGCGGACGGAGCGACGAAGGTGTGGGGGTTCAACTTCTCGCGGGACCTGAACAACATCTCGCCGTACATCTGGAACAACGGTGGGGACGCGTTCGACAAGCCGGAGGATCCGACCAAGGCGACGATGAGCAGCGCGGCGTCTCTGGAGGCGCTGCAGTGGCTGGTGGATCTGATCAACAAGCACAAGGTGGCGCCGGGCGAGGGTGGCGCGCCTCAGCCAACGTTCCAGTCGGGGCAGGTGGCGATGCAGACGATGCCGGTGGGGAACCTGGGGCAGGTGGCGCGGGATGCGCAGTTCCCATGGGACGTGACGTTCATCCCGAAGGGGAAGACGGGGAAGCGCGAGAACTACGCGGGGACGCTGTTCTACGGGGTGAGCGTGACGTCGAAGCTGCCGGACTCGGCGTGGAGCCTGCTGAAGACGATCTGCGGGAGCTACGGGGTGGGGCTGCACGTGCAGGCGCAGATCGGGGCGCCGTCGATCAAGGGGCTGGAGAAGGACTACCTGGCGATGCCGCCGCCGGCGAACCGGAAGGTGGTGCTGGACACGCTGCCGCTGCTGCGGGCGCTGCCGAAGGTGCGGGGGATGAATGACATCTACGAGCCGGCGTTCACGACGAACCTGAACCGCGCGTATGCGGGGGAGATCACGGCGACGGACGCGGCGCGGCTGATCGACGAGAAGGCGACGCCGCTGATCAAGAAGTCGTAGCGGCAGCGGTATCTGCCGCGGGAGTCAGCGGCTCGCGCACGGCCGCGTTGGTCGGCGCTACACTCGGCTTTGTGATTGACGCGGTGGCGGGAACGCGGCGGCAGACGATCCACGCCTTCGTGCGGCGCGGCGAGCGGCGCTACTACGCGGAGTGCGTCGAGATCGCCGTGGTGACGCAGGGGGACACGCTGGATGAGACGGCGGCGAACCTGCGTGAGGCCGTGGCGCTCCACCTCGAGGGGGAGGATCTGGAGGCGCTGGGACTGGCGGCTGACCCGGTGCTGAGCGTCACGTTCGAGCTCGAACCCATCGGTGCCTAGGCCCCGCCGCCTGTCGGGCGACGAGGTTGTGGCGATCCTCGGTGCGTTTGGGTTCGAGACGGCGGCGCAGCGTGGAAGCCACCTGAAGCTCGTGCGAGTGGCGGAGCAGGGCCACCGCCAGACGCTGACCGTTCCTCGGCACCGGGAGCTGGACACCGGCACACTCGTGGCGATCTTCCGCCAGGCGTCTCGCTTCGTTCCAGAGGGGGAACTTCGGCGACATTTCTACACGGATTGAGGCTTGGACGGGTGGCGGGCGTGAGCGGGCGTTAGTGCATGACGGCGCCGCCGTCGGCGAAGAAGTGGGCGCCGGTGGAGAAGGCGGACTCGTCGGAGGCGAGGTAGACGGCGAGGGGGACGAGGTCCTGGGGCTGGCCGAGGCGGCCGAGAGGGGAGAGCGATTCGAGGTTGGCGCGGACCTGGGGGTTGGCGAGGAGGGAGGTGATGAGGGGGGTCTCGGTGGCGCCGGGGACGATGGCGTTGCAGCGGACGTTGTATCTGGCGTAGTCGAGGGCGATCACGCGGGTGAGGGTGGAGAGGGCGCCCTTGCTGGTGGAGTAAGCGGTATAGCCGGCGCCCTTGTTGAAGCCGGTGGGGGAGGCGATGTTGACGATGGCGCTGCTACCGGCGCCGCGCGAGCCGGCTGAGGCGGCGCGGATCAGCTCGGGGAGGGCGTGCTTGGTGCAGAGGTAGGGGCCGCGCAGGTTGACGGCCATGGTGGCGTCCCAGACGTCGTCGTCGAGCTCGTGGCAGACGGTGTCTTTGCCGATGAGCTGGATGGCGGCGTTGTTGACGAGGACGTTGAGCGTGCCAAAGTGGTCGACGGCGGACTGGACCATGCGCTTGACGTCGTCGGGGCGGGTGACGTCGGTCTGGACGGGGACGACAGTTGCGTTGGTGACGGCGGCGCCGGCGGTGTCCTGGGCGGCGTCGAGCCGAATGTCCGCGGCAACGACGCGGGCGCCTTCGGCGGCGAAGCCGAGGGCGATGGCGCGGCCGATGCCGGAGCCGGCGCCGGTGACGATGGCGACTTTGTTGGCGAGGCGCATGACTCAGCTCACGATCCGCGGGGCTGCGGCGGCGTGACGGGAGAAATGCCGGCGCGGCCGAAGTGGGAGTCGAAGGTGAAGATCTCGGAGATACCCGCGGAGCGGGCGCACGCGGCGGTCAGAGCATCACCGAAGTCGGCGCCGACGCTTGAGCGGCAGCGCAGCAACGCGGCCTGGGCCTCGCTCTTGTCGAAGCCGATGCAGAACACGTTGTCGCGGGCCAGGAACGCGAGCAGCGCGTCTGCGATCGCGACCCGATCGACGCGGTGCCGGGGGTTGGCGAGCACCCAGGCCGCTTCGGCGATGGTGACAGGGGTAACGGCGAGCGGGGCGTCTGATTCGACAAGGGCGCGGGCGGCGGGCGACTGCTCGGGGTCGTCGGCGAGGAGATATCGGAGGAGAACGCTCGCGTCGAGTGCCGCGACTCGTGGCGGTGCGCTAGGAGTCACGTACCGTGCGCCGCGTGCCGCGCTTGGCTGCCCGTGCAAGCAAGGCGTGCTTCTCGGCGAGCGTTTCCATGACGGCGTCGCCGATCTCGGCACGCGTCCGCGGGGCACGCCCGGATGCCTGTCCCTTGAGCGCGCCATAGAGCGAGTTCGTGTGCGGGGCGGGCAGGAACACGACCTCGAGCCGGCCGTCGACCACCGATTGGTAGGCGACCATGCCGGGCTCGATCCCGAGCTGCTCTCTGATGGACCGCTCGATCGTGATCTGACCGCGCTCGCTGACCTGACTGGCCATTTCGGGCAATCGTATCGGTTTCCGAGAACATCGGTGCCCGCGGAATTCGGGCAGGAGGAAGCGTCCACCCGGCGGCGCGGAAGGGTTAGTAGGTGGCCCGGCCGCCGGAGATGTCGAAGGTGGCGCCGGTGGAGAAGGTGCAGTCTTCGGAGCAGAGCCAGGAGATGAGGGCGGCGACTTCTACGGGCTTGCCGGTGCGGCCCATAGGGATGCGGGAGACCATGTAGCGGACGTGCT